>JAISFI010000289.1 GCA_031263685.1 Dysgonamonadaceae bacterium
ACCGCTTATAGAACAGGCGTCGAGGGAAAAAGACGAACGTGCGCGACCGGAGATTAAAACCAAAATTGAAAACCCCAGTGAATACGACATCATATTCATAGGCTATCCGAACTGGTGGGGCGATCTGCCCATGCCGCTTTACACTTTCCTTGAAGAATATGATTTCAGCGGCAAAACGATTATTCCGTTTAACACGCACGGAGGCAGCGGACTGTCTTCTACCGTCAGCGCCATTGCAGATATACAGAAGGGAGCAACCGTTGTCCAGGGGTTCACTGTTTCGCGAAACAATGTCGGAAGCGCAAGAGAGAATGTCAGGAACTGGTTAAAAGAAATCGGATTTGAAATAAAACAATAAGATTATAAAATCAATAACAACAATGAAAGAAAGAATTCTGATGTTTTTTTTCGCCGTAAGCTCTTCCTGCTCCCCTGCGCATAAAGCCCCTGAACAGGAAGCCGCAGTTCGGGAATCGGTCAACCGGCAATTGAAAGAACATCCAAAATCAACGTTGAAAGATTTGTATAAGAGTTTTTTTCAAGACAGATTTGGTCCCGGTCATATTATCACCGATATTTCTGCCGCCAAAAATTATCTTATTCAGGAATTGGATGCCTGTTCAATCATATCGGGAGAAATGATTGAACCGACAGGCTGGCAACATAATTTCTATCGTGTAAGTTTGGGTGTGGTGAAAAACAGTCTCATTCCACATGAAATTCTATTGGATGCTTTTATCCGGAGCGCCAACGAAGTCGAACCCGTAACCGTAGAAAAATGGCGAAAAGAATGGACGCAAATTGAAACTGTTATCAGGGCAATGAATCTTACGCTTCCCGATTATGAAACAGACCGTCGGGATATTGACGGCAGATTACAAAAAGGAAATTTTGTCGGACACCACAGCGAAGCCTACAACAGGGCTTATAATCCGCATTACCGCATTATCAGCAGGAAAATTTTTGAAGAAGAAATATTATTATTTAATTTAATACACAAATAAATATGACAAAATCAGTACAACAAAATTTTATCAGGCGAATGGCTTTTGCGACAGGGATATTGCCTTTCGTATTAGCCTTGTTTTTATTATCTTCCTGTGGCAGAGATTCAAGCCCGGAAGATTCTGATGTTACTCCGCCCGCCGAAGTAACAAATTTGAATGGCATCGTTGGAAATGCTCAAGTTATATTAAACTGGATTGACCCCGCAGACGAGGATTTTGAAAGAATAGAAATAACCGTTTCTCCGGGGAATAATACTGTTCAGGTGAATAAAGGAGAACAAACGGCTGTTATCGGTAATCTTGCAAACGGGACAGCATACACGTTCAACCTGAAAACAGTAGATAAAAGCGGCAACAAAAGCGGCGGCGTTAATTCGGCGGCATATACGCCTTTAGCCGTTGATGTGGATGACCATACTCCACCTGCCGAAGTTACCGGTGTAAATGGCGTACCCGGCAACAGTCGCGTTACTTTAACATGGACAGACCCGTCTGATACGGATTTTAACAAAGTTGAAATCTCATATACGCCGGGCAACGTGACGGTAGAAGTCGGCAAAGGAGCACAAACGGCTGTTATCGGTAATCTTGCCAACGGGACATCATATGATTTTACCCTGCGAACCGTTGATGTAAGCGGGAATGTAAGCGAGGGGATTCAAGCCGGATCTTACACGCCGGAGCCACCGGCAGCGTCAACGGTATATATGACCACCCGTATTACCTCCGAAGGACTGATAGCTGTTTACGAAGCACTCGGCAGAAAACCTGCTGCCGGACAAAAAGTGGCGGTAAAAATCACAACCGGCGAAGGCGCCGGTTCCAACCATCTCCGTCCCGACTTCATTAGAAGCCTTGTAAACGCTGTAAGTGGTGATTTAATTGAATGTAATACCGCTTATGGCGGTAGCCGTGCAAGTACTGCCCTTCATAAACAGGTGGCGATAGACCGTGGCTATACTGCAATCGCCAATGTGGTAATTATGGATGAGAGCGCTACAATGGATATTCCGGTCCGTAACGGAAAGCATCTTGACATAAATCGTGTCGGAGCGCATTTTGCCGATTATCAGTTCCATGTAGTTCTTTCCCATTTTAAGGGACATGCAATGGCGGGATTTGGCGGAGCGCTCAAAAACATGTCTATCGGCTATGCTTCTTCGGCAGGCAAGAGCCATATTCATAGTGGAGGAACAGGCTGGTCGGGTATCTCCGGCAATCAGAACAACTTTCTCGAATCTATGGCAGAAGCGGCGAAATCCATTGTTGATTACGCCGGAAACGAAAATTACATTTACATCAATGTGATGAACAGATTATCGGTCGATTGCGATTGCAGCGCTCATCCTGCACAACCGACAATGGCTGACATCGGTATCCTTGCCTCCCTCGACCCTGTTGCGCTGGACAAAGCCTGCCTCGACCTTGTGGACGCCGCGCCGGACGGAGCCGATTTAAGACGGCGCATCAGCGACCGTAACGGTAGACTTACCGTTACACATGCAGCCGAAATAGAATTAGGAAACCTTGAATATGAACTTGTAAGCATAGATTGACTCAACCATGGTTGATATATTGAGGAGAGAATGCATTTATTTATGGTATTACACCAGTATCCAGTTTGAACAGATTTTCATGTATTGGGTACTGGGTATTACTGTCGGCTCGTTTATATCCGTTTTCGGAAAAGCAAAAAT
>JAISFI010000376.1 GCA_031263685.1 Dysgonamonadaceae bacterium
ATTTCCCGAACTCCCGGAAAGCTGTAATTTTGCGCCATAAATTTTATACAGAATGAATGCAGTATATATTGGTATGGGAGTTATGCTCTTTGTGTGGATTTCCTTCAACTTGCATCGCAGGCGGAAGAACAGGAACAAAATCATTTGTGTTGTGGACAGTAACTGTACCGGATGCCGGCGTTGCATTAAAAGATGCCGGCGACATGTATTGGAAGTGGTAGAAGATGAAGCCGGGAAACGTATCGCAGTGAAATATCCGGACAAATGTACCGCTTGTGGAGACTGTCTGAGTAAATGTAAATTCAATGCCCTGAAATTAATCGAACGGGTATAACGGCTTATTAAATAAAATGGAAATAATACAATAAAATTCAGAAATCATGTCAGAAGAAAAAGACAACCCGGCGTCAAAAACGTTCTCCGAAATCATGAAAGGAGATAAATACTATAATTACAATATCGAATATTCCATTGCAGGCCGAATAGCATAACGTTAAAAAATGCCATAAATTATAATACTCACTTGCCTGTTGCTCCAAAATTTCCATAGTTGTATGCTTTTTGCAGATATTTCGAAATTTGTTGTACTTTTGCAGACGATTAAGAATGAACATGAACGGTAATAAAAATGAAACAGCGCTGTATCAACCAGACAATTCTATCGGTGAGATTGTTCTGTATCAGCCGGATAATTCCATACAGTTGGAAGTTAGGGTTGAAAATGAAACAGTATGGTTAACACAAATACAGATGGCGGAATTGTTTCAAACAAGCGTCCCCAATATCAGCATGCACTTGAAAAATATTTATGAAGAAGGTGAATTAGAGGAAGGTGCAACTATTAAGGATTTCTTAATAGTTCGACAGGAAGGGAAAAGGCAGGTGCAAAGGAGGGTATCTTTCTACAATTTAGACTTGATTATTTCGGTTGGCTATCGAATAAAATCCCGTCCGGCCACTCTGTTCCGCATCTGGGCAACAAAAACGCTTAAAGATTACATACTTAGAGGCTATGCCGTAAACCAGCGTTTTGAACGGCTGGAACACCGCATGACCGAAACGGAGAAAAAAATAGATTTTTTCGTAAAAACCGCTTTGCCGCCCAGAGAAGGCGTTTTTTATGACGGGCAGATTTTTGATGCGCACGTATTTGTTTCCGACCTGATAAAATCAGTAAAAAAAACACTTGTCCTGATTGACAATTATATGGATGAAAGCGTGTTGCTGCTTTTATCCAAACGGGCAGACAAAGTGAAGGCAACGGTTTATACAGCGCATATTTCCCGCCAGTTGCGGCTTGACTTAAAAAAGCATAATGCCCAATATCCTCCCATTAATATTCAGGTGATGAACCGTTCACACGACCGTTTCCTTTTCATTGACGATGACGTGTATCATATCGGCGCATCTTTAAAGGATTTAGGGAAAAAATTATTTGCTTTCTCCAAAATGGAATTTAAGGCAGATAAATTATTACAGAATATTCTGCCGTTCTAATTTTATTCCCCCGAATTATTAAAGAGCGGTACAAATATCAAATGAATCACAGTTCAGACGGCATGGAAAACCGGAAGCTGTTGCGATGAAATCTCTTCCTGATTTTTATCCGTCTGTGCATAAATCCAAAATTTTCACGTACATTTGCACCATGAATGCAATAAATAAAAATCACAGCCAGCCGTTGGCAGAAGTCTTTGGATTCCCAATTGAAAACGAGTCGGAAAGAGCGTTGCGTTACAGACAAAACAGGCTCTGTCCGTACAATAACAGCGTATCAAGCTGTACAAAAAATAGCGTGGAATCACCTTTGGGCGTGTGCAGCCTGCAACATAAGAACCGGCCTGTAATCATTTGCCCCGTCCGGTTTCGCGAAGACTGGAGAATTATGAGCGACGCGGCAAGCTTTATTTTTAGCGGGAAAGCAGCATGGACGCATGTCGGGGAAGTAACGCTGAAGGACAAGTCGGGGAAAACAGCCGGAAATATTGATTACGTGTTAGTTTCTTACGACAGCAAAGGAAGGGTACTTGACTTCGGGTCGCTGGAGGTTCAGGCGGTGTACATATCGGGAAACCTGACGGGGCCATTCGGCGCATACATGGAAAATCCAACTCCCGATTTCAACTGGATGCAAGCCCTCAAATACCCCAAACCCGACTACCTGTCCTCGTCAAGGAAAAGATTGATTCCCCAAATTATAGCCAAAGGCTCCATCCTGAAGCAGTGGAATAAAAAACAGGCCGTTGCACTGCAAACTTCATTCTACGAAACCCTGCCGTCATTGCCGGAAGCAAGCAAATCCGATGCGGATTTTGCATTCTTTCTGTATGATTTGTATCCTCACCAAAATGAAAATCGCATGGAACTGGCCTTGCAGCATGTTGTTTACACCAAATTTGCTGCGGTATTAGAACAAATTGCCCGGTTTGAGGCCGGCTCACTCGACGATTTTATGCTGTTGCTGCAAAAGAAACTGGATGCAAAACGCTTAAACGGGCCCAGTACCGGTGATTTGGAAAATATAATTGTAAAATGAACAGTCAGCTAAACATATTCGGCGAGGAATACGAAGTGGCTGCCGTTACCAATGTTGCATCCGTTCCACAGCGAAGCCCGTTCCGTTATCCCGGTGGAAAAACATGGCTTA
>JAISFI010000385.1 GCA_031263685.1 Dysgonamonadaceae bacterium
AAATTAATGTATCTGGGCGCTGCTTTGGTGCTGAAAACCGTAGATGCGATACGGCAAGATGCCATTAAGCCTGTAAATCAGCAGATGTTGCTTGCCGGCGATACCGAATTAACTCCTGCGCCTAAAATTACCAAAGAAAGTTGCCGGATTGACTGGTCGAACGGCACGAAAGCTATCTATGATTTCGTCCGGGGATTAAATCCTTACCCTGCCGCCTGGACGGAAATAGCAATGCCCGACGGGAAGGTACTGACCCTGAAGGTCTTTGAAACGGAGAAAGTTTTCGCCACCCACTCCCATCCTTCGGGAACAATACTGACAGATTACAAAACCGCTTTGGAGGTAGCTGTAAAGGATGGTTATGTCAGGCTTTTGTCTCTTCAGCAGGCGGGGAAGAAGCGGATGACGGCGGGAGAATTTTTGAGAGGGTATCGTTGAATTGCAAGCAAATTATGAGATATTTCATTTATTTGTCGTACAACGGAAAGAATTATTGCGGCTGGCAGTATCAACCGAATGGCATTTCCGTGCAACAGAAACTGGAAGAATCTCTCAGCCTTTTTCTCAGGAAAGAAATTACCGTTACCGGTGCCGGGAGAACGGATGCCGGTGTACATGCCCGCCTGATGGTTGCTCATTTCGATTGGGAAAGCGAAGCGTTGGACTGTTGTTTGATAACTGAGAAACTGAACCGTATGCTGCCTTCGGATGTCGCTGTCTTCAAAACCGTTCCGGTACACGCAGCAGCTCATGCTCGTTTCGATGCTGTTTCGCGCACTTACAAATATTATGTTTCGCAGGAAAAAAATCCTTTCCGTAGCGAATATACATACCGGGTACATGGGATATTCGACATAGAAAAAATGAATTTGGCTTCCGCTAAGTTGCTTGAATATGTGGATTTTACAAGTTTCAGCAAACTTCATACAGATGTCAAAACCAACAACTGCGAGGTTTCTTTCGCTCAATGGGAGCAGGTAGGGCAGGAGATGGTTTTTACGATACGGGCAAACCGTTTCCTGAGAAACATGGTGCGGGCGATTGTCGGAACACTGCTGGACGTTGGCCGGGGCAAACTCGGTGTCGAAGATTTTTGCCGAATCATTGAACGGAAAGACAGAAACGAAGCAGGATCTTCCGTACCGGGGAATGCGCTGTTTCTGGAGGATATCGCCTATCCCGATGCGCTGTTTATTTAGGAATTAAGCGAAATGAATCGCTTTCTTTCCTGCCAGTAAGGTATTTTTCATCAGGGAAATAATCGTCATGGGGCCTACGCCGCCCGGTACGGGCGTGATGAACGAACATTTGGGAGCGACTTCTTCAAATTTTACATCGCCGGTCAGTTTGAATCCGGATTTTGTTTTGTCGGAAGGAACTCTTGTTGTTCCCACGTCGATCACTACAGCGCCCGGTTTGACCATGTCGGCCGTTAAAAACTCCGGGGAGCCTAAGGCGGCAATGATAATATCGGCTTGCAGACAAAGGTCTTTGATGTTTTTAGTCCGGCTGTGACAGACGGTTACGGTAGAGTCGCCCGGATTGCTTTTTTGCATCATCAGAGAGGCCATCGGTTTGCCAACAATGTTGCTTCTGCCTAAAACGACGCAATGTTTTCCCTGTGTATCAATCTGATAACGGCGCAATAATTCTACGATGCCGGCCGGTGTTGCAGAAACAAAACAGGGTAATCCTATCGACATGCGACCTACGTTGATGGGATGAAATCCATCTACATCTTTCCGGTAATCAATCGTTTCTATTACTTTTTGTTCGGAAATGTGCTTGGGGAGGGGTAACTGGACGATAAATCCGTCTACGTCCGTATCGTTGTTCAAGGCAATCACTTGTTGCAGTAATGCTGCTTCCGTGACGCTGTCTTCGAAGCGAATGAGGGAAGATTTGAATCCTATTTCTTCGCAGGTTTTTACTTTACTGGCGACATAGGTTTCACTGCCACCGTCGTGGCCTACTAATATGGCGGCCAGATGAGGGGTTTTTCCCCCGGCTGCTTTGATTTTTTTTACTTCTTCTGCTAATTCGAGTTTGATTTGAGCAGCAACTGCTTTTCCGTCTATTAATTCCATGCTGTTTTTTTGAGATTTTACCGCTTTTTCGGCATCGTCTTCTTCATCTGGGAAGACGTCATCATTTTCATCATTTTGCGTGTTTCTTCAAACTGTTTCAGGAGTTTATTTACTTCCTGCACAGAGGTTCCGCTTCCTTTGGCGATTCTTGTTCGGCGATTACCATCCAGTATGGTCGGATTTGATCGTTCCGTAGGTGTCATGGAGTATATAATCGCTTCTACCGCTTTGAATGCATCGTCTTCTATATCAACATTTTTCAGTGCTTTGCCTACGCCGGGAATCATAGAAGCCAAATCTTTCAGGTTTCCCATTTTTTTGATTTGGTGTATCTGTGCCAGGAAATCGTTGAAATCGAACTGGTTTTTGGCGATTTTCTTTTGCAGTCGACGGGCTTCTTCTTCATCGTATTGCTCTTGAGCGCGTTCTACCAGAGAAACGATGTCGCCCATCCCTAAAATACGGTCGGCCATACGATTGGGGTGGAAAATGTCGATCGCTTCCGTTTTCTCGCCTGTACCGACAAACTTGATGGGTTTGTTGACAACCGTGCGGATGGAAAGGGCGGCTCCACCGCGCGTATCACCATCCAGTTTGGTGAGGATAACGCCGTCGAAGTTCAGTCTTTCGTTAAATGTTTGGGCCGTATTGACCGCGTCCTGTCCGGTCATCGCATCTACGACAAACAGTATTTCATCCGGATGAACGGCTGCTTTGATGGCTGTAATCTCGTTCATCATCCATTCGTCAACGGCCAACCGTCCGGCGGTGTCGATAATGACCAGGTCATTGCCGGATTGTTTGGCATGTTTGACGGCATTCATCGCTATCTGAATGGGATTTTTATTGCTTTCTTCCGCATAAACGGGAACGTTGATTTGTGCTCCCAATACCTTTAATTGCTCAATAGCGGCCGGACGATAGATGTCACAGGCAACCAGCAGCGGATTTTTGCCTCTTTTGCTTTTAAGCATATTGGCCAGTTTGCCGGAAAAAGTAGTTTTCCCGGAACCTTGTAAACCGGACATTAAAATGATGGCAGGGGAGCCTTTGATATTGACATCGACAGATTCTCCACCCATCAGGGCGGCTAACTCGTCATGCACAATCTTCACCATCAACTGGCCGGGCTTTACTGCCGTCAATACATTTTGACCTAAAGCCTTTTCTTTGACCGCATCCGTGAATTGTTTGGCTACTTTGAAGTTAACGTCAGCATCCAACAAGGCCCGGCGAACATCTTTTAATGTTTCAGCAACATTGATTTCCGTAATCTTGCCTTCTCCTTTCAGTAGCTTGAACGAGCGTTCTAACCTGTCACTTAAATTTTCAAACATAAGTAAATAAAACTAAATATGGATATTCATAGAGGGTGCAAAAGTAGGAAAAACGAATCAAATAGCCAATAGTGGGGGAGAAATATTCGTGCCGCAAATTCAAGAAGTTCTAAAAACATGTCGCATAACATGCCGAATTTCCAATTTAATAGTTTTTTAATACATAAGTAATAGAGAATAATAGAAAAATTTAATACCCGACTCATATCTTTGCGCATATTTAATTTTGTATCCAATGAAAACAACAGTTTATCGAAAAATTTTTGCGGCATTTTTATTTGCCGCTTGCTTGGCGCAGCCTTTGTCTGCGACTGATTATTATGTGAA
>JAISFI010000372.1 GCA_031263685.1 Dysgonamonadaceae bacterium
CAAGGCGGCCGTGTTCAACGGATCGCGGGGTAATGCCATTTATTGCTTCGCCTGCAAAAGTTACAAGGTAAGTTTTGATACTCCACTTTGCATAAAGTGTTGTATCTTGCATTACGGCATCGATTTGAAAATTCCACTTATTTAAGAATGTACTGTTGTCGGTAAACCAACCTCCAAAATCGTAACCTTCTCTTTCTGGGGTTTTGAGTTGTTTGGCAGGATTGCCTTTTTTAACGTCTTGTGACTCAGTGTCAATGTCTTCGCCTGCAAAACTTACAGTATGTGTAGTAGAAAAAACAGGCAGAACGCCATTTTCAAAAAAACAAATATCGTCATCCCAACCTACGGTTGTAATCCAAAAATCAACGGTTAATATTTGTGCTGTAGGCAATGTTATACCAATATCATTTGCTTTACTTATTACCATTTCTGATGCAGCATAGGAATTAGTAACGATTCCTTTACTATAGCCGGTACCAACTATACGACCAGGTCCGGATATACTGGTTTTTATGCTCGGATTAAGAGCAACGCTATTGATTACTTCGGAGGAATTTGCAAAATCTCCCACTAAGCCACTGGTAGAAGTCGAAGTGTTTGTTGCAGAAGTCAACGTGTTTGTTATTGCAGCAGCAGAATAGCAGTTTTTTATTATAGCGTCTCCATAAGTATCTCCCATTATTCCACCAACATCCCCGCTTGTTATTGCCGTTGGGTATTTATAGCCTTTAGCGGTTATAGAACCTGTTACATAGCAATTTTTACTTCACCAATAGAAGCATTAGAGCCGCCCAAATCTCCGGAAACATATCCGGCTATTCCACCAACCCGATCTCCTCTTGTAATATTAACTTCATCAAGACCGAGATTTTGCACTCTTCCTGAATTGGATCCAAAAAGTCCTATGAGGATATTGTATTCCAATTCCACAGAAGAATACGTTGTTGCTTTGATATAAAGCCCTGTAACCTTATGTCTATTTCCATCAAAATCTTCTCAAAATGGGGTTGAGTTGTTATGCCCTAGGGGATCCAACTTTTTCCACCATTCTAAGTTTCACCGTATGCAGAAAGGTCAATATCGAAGATTATCTTTAGGATGGTAATTGTCCCCTATCGTATGAGTAAACATACAATAGGTAAATAATTGATTATTAGTGGTGACTCCGACAGGATTCAAACCTGTAACCTTCTGATCCGTAGTCAGATGCTCTATTCAGTTGAGCCACGGAGCCTTTTTGCGACTGCAAAGATAGAAGTATTTTTTGAATTGTACAAACATTTTCATTCAATAAATTTAGGCGTGAAAATGAGGAATCCAATATTCAGCCCAAAATTCCAGTTATTGCTTGGGTGACTGTAGTGGTTGCTGTATAGACTGATGGAGGCAAATGGCAGTTGCAATACTAGCGATAGTTCCGTTATCATATTTAAATCGGCAAATACATTTCCATAATAAGGCTTATTATTGGCATTCTTTTCTATCCTGCGAACAGGCGAAAAAGCATACAAATCTCCCCGAAGGTAAAGCAAATTACTCAACTTAACGGTGGGGATGATACCTCCAGCCAGATACTCATTCGCCCGCAGATATTCATTGAACGACATTTTACTGTGCGGTGTTGGCGTAAAAGCCGGCGCTTGAATAATACTTGCAGTGTAGTTATTCAATAAATTTTTGCTGGAAAGTGCTCCTTCCAATAAATATCCGAAATAAAAGTTCGAGCCGAACATGTGGTAATTCAGCACCTTTCCCTTGAGTTGTATCCAGGACTGAGAATAATACGCTTTGGGCATCCAGGCCCTTTTGTCGGCGGCCTCATAAATCTCTTTACCGCTGATAAATTGGGCCATCAGGAGATGCTCCTGCCCACGTATGGGATATTGCTTAGCGTCTAAAGTGTTTTTTTTGATCGCCACCGAGGCAAGGAACAAACTGGAAGTTGTCTTATCGAAATTCGTTGTTGAAAAATTAACATTGCTACTTTGGTAATAACTGTCTTGCAAGCGACCATATCCAATGCTGATTTCACTTTTCGTTTTTGTTAGGAAGGGAAGTCCAAAACGTAATTTGAAATACGCCTCCTGCTCCTTGATAAAGGCGTTCGGCTCTCCTTCCAGGAATAATTTTTTGCTTTCAAAAAAATTCAGGTAATTGTAAGCGCCACTTGCTTTGATATACATGGGTACCTGACTCGGCAGTTCGATTCTTCCGGAAAGAAGAGCGCCGCTGAACGTGTTACCCACTTGTAAATCCACATTGAAGTCCATCGCATAATTTCTCAAACTTTGGTAAGCCAATCCTAAATAAAGTTGATTAGCATTGGAAGAAGAAACATTCCCACCAAAGCCGATAGATACTTCTTCATTGATCGTTACCTGCAGATGCAGGTCAAAGCATCTCTCTTTCTCATTATAGATTGCGTGTGGCGCGAGTTCTTTGATTTTGGAGTCCGACAGCAGTTTGAAATACGCAGCTTTGAAATCTTCCATCGAAAAATAATCTTCCAAATCGGCGTGAAACTGTCTTTCGATGTACATGCGTTGCGGCTCCGTTACACTTTCGATGGTAACATTTTTGAAGATCAGGGGAGGTAATTCCCTTTTGAAAGCCTGGCGTCTCGCCGTCAGTTCCTTGAATGGAATTGTTCGAAGCACTTTCTGTTTAATCGTATCTACCACAGCCAAGCCTCTCTCATAACCCAAATCAAAAAGCTCTTTCCCCCGGTAAAAATCCAGCAAGTTTACATCTCTCAAATCAAAAAAAGCTGTATAACCATTGCTTTCATCAATTTTGGAATTTTTAGACTGCATGATCATACTCTCTATCTGTTCGTATAAACCCCGTTCGGCAGGTTTTTTCCGGTGTCTGCCTGTTACCACGCTTCCAATCAAATAATCCGGATGAAAAGCATCTTTCATCGGTTTTGCCGGAAAGTTATTGTAAATTCCTCCGTCGTAAACAGGGATACTGTCTATCAGAATCGGTTTAAAAACAAGCGGAAAAGTCATGGAAGCTCTCACGGCATCGCCCAAGTCGCCACTTCGAAGGATAAGCGGTTTCTTATCGAAAACGTCGGACGCTATGCAAAGAAAAGGGACGAACAAATGGTCGAAATTTCCCCGGCTGTAAGCCGTCGCCTGTCCGTAAAGCCCCATGAAAGCCTGATCCATCTGTATGGGATTAACGAGACCTAAAGGCAACTTGAATCCTTTCGTCCGATCTGCATCTCTAATATTGATATCGAAATGCGTAAATTCGGGAGTCGGGTCCGGTTTCCGAAAATAATAGTAGTAAGATTCCTGTATCTTTCCGGATTGCCAATAAGCAAAATCATCGGAGAGAAAGAGTTTCAACATTTCATCCGGAGAATATCCCATGGCATAAAGGCTTCCGACGATTGCTCCGATAGAAGTTCCGCCGATATAGTCGATTGGAATATCATTTTCTTCCAACGCCTTGATAAAACCTGCATGTGTAACGCCTCTTGCTCCTCCTCCGCTTAATACCAAGCCGACGGACTGGGAATAGACCGAGACTGTGAACACGGTAGCAAAACACCAAACGGAAAAAATGCGAAACATGTTTGTATTAATTGGAGGTTAGGAGGGAGGAAAGCCCCCTGATACTATTGGATGTTTTCCAAGCTACGCTTGATAAACTTATTCAGCGCTTCGCCTTTCAGCAGTCCGTTGGAAAGCAGGGCGAGGTCGACTAATTGATTGACCGTTTGACCGTTCATCTCTTTGTTTTCCTGCACTTTTTTTACCAATGGGTGATCCATATTCAGTACCAGATTGTATGAATCTGGTAATTCTCCATAAAAATTAAAACCCTGTTGCATGGCCGACATTTCCTGCATCCGTCTCATAAATTCGCCTTGAGTGATGGTGACCGGATCGGCATTTTCTCCCAACTGTTCAAAGGTAACCAGAAACTCCGTTTTATCTATTGCCGGAATGGCAGCTTTGAATGTTTCGGTCAGGGATGTTTTTTCTTCTTCCGACAGGGTAATTTCTTTCGTTTCCGTTTGAGGAATCAGTTTCTCTATCACATCGCTATCCACGCGCACGAAGCGGCTCTTTTCCAGTTTTTGCTCTAACAGGCCAATCAAATGAACATCCAACTGTCCATCCATCAACAAGACGTCATAGCCTTTCGCCTTAGCGGCTTCGATATAAGTATATTGCCCTGTTTTGTCGCTGGCATAAAGATAGGTCAGTATTTTGTCTTTGTCTGTTTGATTGCCCTGTATCAGACTTTTATATTCTTCCAGTGTAAAGAATTTCCCATCCGTATTTTTCAGCAAGGCGAAATTTTGCGCTCTTTCGTAAAATTTATCTTCGCTCAACATGCCATACTCGATGAAAAGTTTCAGACTGTCCCATTTTTCTTCATACTGTGCCCGATCTTTTTTGAAGAGTTCTTCTAATTTGTCGGCCACTTTTTTGGTGATATGCCCGGAAATCTTCTTTACATTTCCATCGCTTTGCAAGTACGAGCGGGATACGTTCAACGGAATATCCGGCGAGTCGATTACGCCATGCAACAAGGTGAGGAACTCAGGTACGATACCTTCCACAGAATCTGTCACAAACACTTGATTACAATATAACTGTATCTTATTTCGTTGTAGATCCGGTCGATTCTTGATTTTCGGGAAATACAGGATGCCTGTCAATTTGAATGGGTAATCCACGTTTAGATGTATCCAAAACAAAGGTTCTTCAGACATGGGATATAAATCTCTGTAGAACTTTTTGTAATCATCGTCCGTCACCTCTGCCGGTTTTCTGGTCCACAGCGGATTCGGATCATTGATCACATTATCTTCTTCCGTATTCACCTGTTTTCCGTCTTTCCATTCCTGTTTTTTACCGAAAATGATGGGAACAGGCAAGAAGCGGCAATACTTTTTCAGCAGGCCTTCAATTGTTGATTTTTCGAGAAACTCTTTACTCTCGTCGTCCAGATAAAGAATGATGTCCGTACCACGGCCTTCTTTTTTAGTTTCCGTAAGCGTAAATTCCGGAGAACCGTCGCAAGACCATTTCATGGCCGGTGCATCCTTGTACGATTGTGTGATAATTTCCACCTTTTTGGAAACCATGAATGCCGAATAAAATCCCAGTCCGAAGTGCCCGATAATGGCGTTGGCTTCATTTTTATACTTGTCTAAAAAATCGTTTACACCGGAAAAAGCGATTTGATTGATGTATTTTTCGATTTCTTCGGCGGTCATGCCAATTCCCTGGTCGGAAATCGTAAGCGTTTTCTTATCCAATTTCACCTGCACATTCAATTCGCCCAATTCGCCCTTAAATTCTCCGACAGACGCCAATGTTTTTAACTTTTGAGATGCATCTACTGCGTTAGAAACCAACTCACGGAGAAAAATTTCGTGATCACTGTACAAAAATCGCTTAATAATAGGAAAAATATTTTCCGTCGTTACTCCAATATGACCTTTCTGCATAAATCTATGATGTTTTTAATTATTATAATTGTTTTTCGTCCTCGTTTGGACAAAAAAAATGCCAGAATTGAAATGCTGACAAATTGACAGCAATAGAAGAGCATTGCACACAACGCCCTCTTGCATGGATTGCTTCGCCGCAAGCGACTCGCAATGACATGTAGAGAACATCTTCATTACGAGCCGCTTGCGGTGAAGCAATCCAGAAATTTTTTATCTCCACTCAGTGTAGCCTATCGTGAATAAATCGAATTAAGTATTATTAACTCCTGAATTTGCAAAAATCAAATTTTTTCTACTGAATATATTCGTTTTCTGAAAAAATTACTGTACTTTTACTGCGAATTTGTCTATAAATGTGGTAAAATACCGACAAATGCTGTATAGTATAGTAATATTTTTTAATAACTGATAGTGATATTTTTTAAATAACGAATGTACTATTGAGTACAAATACTAACAATTTAAATTATTTAATATGGAAAAGTTCTATTCTAAAATGACATTTTGTAAGTTAGCCGCGATGGCTTTATTTGCATTTTGTGGCTTTAATCAGAAAACGTATGCGGATCTTCCTACTGTAAGTACAGAGGGGAATGAAGTCTGGTATTACATTGAAAACGGGCACAGCGCCGCCGGGCATCCGACAAATAATGATGGGCGGTTTTGTGGCCTGATTACCTCCAATGGAGAAAGCGTTTCGGCCGACATGGATTTGATACTCCCAACAACGGAAAGAGGCGCTCAACGCTGGAAAATAGTTGCCGTACCCGATGAAACAGGTTTCTACTATCTAATCAATCAGAATGGAGAGTATTTTTACAGGGCAAGCGCTGCTGCGCTCGCTGATTCCAGAGCAAATTATGCCAGCACCATAGCTACCGGAGATTCTGCAAAATACGAGTTATTACCTCAAACGAGCAGTCAATATTATGTTATTCACCGGAAAAACGGAGGAGATAACCAAAAATTGACTGGACTCAATGGCGGTAACAGTTGGACTTTTCAGGAATCAAATGGTAGCGTAAACACAGTCAATGCCAATGGACTTCATAATAGTCCCCGCGCTTGGCGGTTTGTTCCCATTGCAGAAATAGATGACTTTTATCCCGATATTTTTGCACAAGGTACCGCGGTTGGAGATGTTGTCAGTTGGTATTTCATCAAAAGCCTTGATCCTGCTGCTGCTTCCGCTCCTTATTTAACCCTTAAAGAAGACGCATCCGGTTTTG
This sequence comes from Dysgonamonadaceae bacterium, assembly GCA_031263685.1. Taxonomy (GTDB): domain Bacteria; phylum Bacteroidota; class Bacteroidia; order Bacteroidales; family Azobacteroidaceae; genus JAISFI01. The sequence continues at coordinate 6,709 of JAISFI010000372.1, forward strand.
AGTTACAAGAAAAATCCGATAACATAGAAACTCAATTATTTGGATTTATAAGCAATGGGAAAAAAGTGGTGGGAACCGGCACCAGCAATACCGGCGGTCATCTTACCTATATCGTCAATAAAGCGGATCCAACAAAATATCTGAATCAGGCAACTGCAGGAACTGCTTACAACTGGTATTTGGAACACGTAGTCGCGCCTGCTAAAAGCAATGCAATACAAGGAACTATTCGTATCGACAGACATATGGATTTCCTTATCGCCAATGGAACGAACATTGCGTTACAAGCTAAAACTACCAGTAACAATGGAGACAACGCCACAATAGATACCTACAACAGTCAATACAACTGGGCATACGAATCTGCTCCTAAATCGCTCGTTACAGTATCTTCCGGAGCAAATATCACCATTACAGAAACTTCTCCCGAACTGATTAGCAATGAGGCGAATGTACCATACGATAATT
>JAISFI010000051.1 GCA_031263685.1 Dysgonamonadaceae bacterium
ACTGTTCACCGCCTATGAATCGACTGTTCACCGCCTAGGAATCGACTGTTCACCGCCGATGAATCGACTGTTCACCGCCGATGAATCGACTGTTCACCGCTCGGTGAATAGACTGTTCACCGCCGATGAATCGACTGTTCACCGCTCGATGAATAGACTGTTCACCGCTCGATGCGTTGATCGAGTGAGCCTCGGTGCGCTGATCCTTATCGGTACTATGGCGAAAGTTCATCATCCTCTTTTTTACTTATTGGCGCCGCAACGCCGTTTTTCGTTATACCTGCGTATCAGCGTCAGGGTTGAGTCGGTATCAAAAACCGAGTTCAGCCCCTGCTCCTCCTGCGCAGGGTCGCCCAGATAGTCGTCTCCCGTTTGCCAGTAGAGGTGGGCGGGCCGTCCGTAGCCGCCCCACGTCCAAAAGTTGCAGCCGGCAAGGGCGGCTTCGGGATGCTCCCGGCCTTCGGGGGCGGTGGCGCTTACCACCTGCATAAAGATGTTCTCGTAGTACCTGTCGCGGGCGGTGGTGGCATCGGTGGGGGTAAACAGATGCTTGTCGCGCGGATACCCAAACTCTTCGATGACAAGCGGTTTGTGCATCTTTTCAGCCAAACGCAGATGCTGCCATATATATTCATTCGTCCGGACAATTGCCGTATCCACATCCTGCACGAGGCTGCCGGAGCGTACCCATGACCAATTTTTCGGCCAAATGTGAATCGTGATGTAATCGACATTCGGGTCGGCGTTGATGCCGGTTACCAAGTCCCAATCCATTTCGCTCCCCATAAATCCTTCGTTTCCCGTGGAAATCAAATGATTGCAGTCAAGCGAGCGGATGAGCGCGGTGGCCTCGCGCAACCATTTTACAAAGGCGGTTTTATCGCCTTCGCTGAAAACGCGCGGCTCGTTACCCACCTGCCACGCCATAATGGCGGGGTCGTCTGCATATTTTTTACCGGTGTAGCGGTTGGTGCGGGAGATGACGTTTTTAACGTGACGGAAAAACAAGGCGTGGCAGCTATCGCAGCCGGCATACTTGGACATTTGCTGTTGGAATGCCGTCCAATCCTGCACGCCAAACTCAGGCGCCCTGCCCTGCCCCGCCCATTCGAGGTACTGCCCGTAGCCGCCCGACCACTCCCACGAGTTGTTGAGGTAGAGCACGGCGTACATGCGGCGCTTGCCCATCTCGGCAAGCAGGTAGTCCAGCCCGTCAAAGATGGTGTCGTTGTACACGGAGGGCTGCTGCTGCAAGGTCGGGCGTATCTTTACGACCTGCCCCTCGAGGCCGTCCGCACCTACCAGAATACGCAGGTTGTCTATGCCCAGCTGCTGCATCAAGTCCAGCTCCTGCTGCAAGCGCTCGCGGTTGCCGCCCTGCCCCGTGGAGGCAAGAATGGCGCCGTACCAGAGGTTGGCGCCGATAAAGGAGTAGGGCTTTCCATTGACCTGAAACCGCGCGCTATGCACGGTTACAAACTCGCTCCTGCCGGAGCAGGAGGCAAGGAGGGTCAGGGAGGCTATGGAGGCCAGGGCAAACAGTATCTTTTTCATTACTTCTTTCATTACTTCTTTCATCATCTTACTACAAATCTTTGCTTCAGCAGGTCTTCGTCTCGCGAGGATTTCCCCACCATTACCGTAAACTCGCCGCGCTCTACTCCGTAGCGCATGTCTTTGCTGTAAAAGGCCAGCTTGTTGGGGGTAATGGTAAAGGCTACGGTCTTTGCTTCTCCTGCCTTGAGGGGTACGCGGGCAAAGTCTTTGAGCTCCTTTACGGGACGGGTTGCGCTGCTCGTGTTGTCGCGCAGGTAGAGCTGCACAATCTCAACGCCCTCGCGCCTGCCGGTGTTCTTTACGCGTACCTTTACCTCAATGCTTTCTTTGGCGGAAACAAGGGTCTTGCTTAGTTGCAAATCCGAGTACCGGTAGGTGGTGTACGACAGCCCGTAGCCAAAGGGGTAAAGCGGCGTGCTCGGCTTGTAGTCGGCGTAAGGGTGAAAGTACTGCGAGGGCTTGTGGTTGTAGTACATCTGTATTTGCCCCACGCTGCGCGGAATGGTAATGGCCAGCTTTGCCGAGGGGTTAACTGCGCCGTAAAGGATTTCGGCAATGGCCTGTCCGCCGTACATGCCCGGCGCCCACGCCTCCACAATGGCAGGCAGGTTTTGGGCAGCCCACTCCACGCCAAGCGGCCTGCCGTTGATCAGTACCAGAATGGTGGGCTTGCCCGAGGCGGCCACTTTTTGTATCAGCTCATTTTGCAGCCCTGCCAGGTCAATGTCCGAGCGGTCGGTATCCTCGCCGTCGGTGCGCTCTGTCCAGCGGTAGCGCATCATGTACTCGCCGGCCACCACAATGTTAAGGTCTGCCGAGCGGGCTTTTTGGGCGGCCAGGGCTACCCTGCCCCTGTCCATATTGCGCGGATCCCAGCCCTGATCAACAAGCTCAAAGGTGGTTTCGGGAGCGGCCTGCCTCAGCCCTTCGAGCACGGTAATCACGTTATCGGGGCGCTGCTGCGCCGACCAGTCGCCCAGAATGTTTTCGTCATCGGCGTTGATGCCGGTAACGAGGACTTTCCTGTACTTCTTTGCCTGTAGGGGTAAGATGTTACCCTCGTTCTTCAGCAGCACAATGCCGTTGCGTGCCGACTCCAGGGCGGTACTCCTGTGCTCGCGGTTGAGACGTATTTGCATGGACTCTTCAACATCCGCATAGGGCTGCTCAAACAGCCCCAGCCGGAACTTGACCGCAAGAATCCGGCGCACCGATTCGTCTATGCGCTTTTCGGGGATACGCTTCTCGCGCACCAGCTCTGCTACCATCCTGTTCCAGTGGATGCCGTGCATGTGCATGTCCATTCCCGCCGCAATGGTTTGGTAAAACGCTTCCTTGAGGCTGTCGGCGGTAGCGTGCAGGTCGTAGACGTGCTCAATATCCATCCAGTCACTCACCACAAATCCTTTGAACTTCCACTCGCCGCGCAGCACGTCTGTCATCAGCCAGTCGTTCGTATGGCAGGGTATGCCGTTCAGCTCGTTGTGCGACATCATAACGGACATGGCACCCGCCTCAATGCCCTTGACGTAGGGCGGAAAGTAAACCTCGCGCAGGGTACGCTCCGACAGGTCGGCAGGCGCGCCGTTAGTGCCGTTGGCAGGCTGGCTGCCGCCGACAAAGTGCTTGATGCACGCCAGTACATCCCTCTTGCCGTTTAAGTCCTGCTGATAGCCGCGCACCGATTGCGCACCCATCAGCGACACCAGGTAAGGGTCTTCGCCAAAGGTTTCGCCCACACGCCCCCAGCGGGCATCGCGCGCCACCTCTACGTTGGGGTTAAACGTCCAGTGCATGTTCATGGCCCGCATCTCAAGGGCGGTTTGGCGGGCTATGGCGTAGGCCGCTGCCGTGTCAAAGGAGCAGGCCAGGTTGATATTCGTAGCATACACCGTGTTGTCGGGCGCATTGGCGTTGCCGTGTATGGCGTCTATGCCGAAGATGACGGGGATGGGCAGGCGGCTTTGCATGGCCAGCGATTGCAGGTAGTTTGCCTCTTCAACGGTAAGGACGTGCAGGAAGGAGCCAATCAAGCCCTGCTTTGTCCAGCTTTCCACATCTTCGATGCTTGTGTTTGGATAAAAAGCGTTGGCGGTGTTGTTGTGCAGCTCCTCTTCTGTGAGGCTTCCCTGCGCCGCCCTGATGTGCTCAATGCCGACAAACTGGTTCATTTGCCCGACTTTTTCTTCCAGCGTCATCCGTCCCAAAAGATCTTCTACTCGCTGTTCAACTGAAGCGGAAGGTTCTTTATAAAGTTCAGGCTTGTTATCCGAACACGAGGCGGCAGCTAAAGCGATTGACATGATGGTAAGGGTACAGTGTTTCATGCTGATTACAGTTAAAATTGGTCTGTTCTAAAGGGCAGCAGCGGCAGCCCGTTAGCATCAAAGAGGTTGGGGATGATTTCGCCGAAGCAGTAGCGCACGGCAACCGGCTGTGCAACCTTTTTGGCCGACACCGTAATGGTTCCGTCCTTCTCTACTCTTGCGGCGGCAGGATAAAACTGCCTGTCTGCACCGCAGATTTGGAAGCCGCAGATTTCCTTCCCCCTGCACGAGAGCTTACCGTAGGACTTTACGGTAACAACCGCCTTGCCTTTTGCCATGCGCAGGCTTTCAAATGCGGGGAAATCGGTTTGCAAACCCGTTACGCCGTAATGTCCGGCAAGCGCCGACCACACCAGACGCATGCCGACTTCCTTTTTAATGCGCGGATGAATGTCCGAAATGTCGTTCACCAAATCGCCAACAGAAATCATGCCCGTACGGGGAATGGCCAGACAACGCTCCTGCTGCTCGCGCACAAGCGCGGCGCTTGTTTGCCAGTAGCCGTTCCAGGGAGCAATTTGTACGTAGTAGAATGGAAAATCGCTGCCAAAGACCTTGCGCCAGCCGTCAATCAGCGCGCCGAAAAGCAGCCCGTAATCTTCCGGAAACTCAGTATTTGCCTCGCCCTGATACCAGATTGTGCCGGCAATACGGTAGTTTATAAAGGGAAAAATCATGGCGTTGTAAAGCGCAGAGGGTTCTGTTGGGCACCAGTTTACGGGCGTAATTTTATCGGCCAGCGTTTTAAGTACGGTGTCGCGGCAAAAGACCTCGCCCGGCATCCACGCTTGCACGCTCGACCCGCCCCAGTACGAGGCAATCAGCCCGACCGGAGCGCCTGTGGCCTGGTGGATTTGTTTGCCGAAGTAGTAGGCAATGATGCTCATTTTATCGGCGCTTTCGGAGGTGCAAACCTCCCAGCGGCCGCTTTGGTTTTCGAGCGGAAAACGGCTGTAGTCGTGCTCCACGCGGAAAAAACGCAGCTCGTTGTTGGCGGCGTTTGCCACCTCGTCGGCCACATCAAGGGCGCTGCGGTCGTAGTCCCTGAATGCAAATTCCATATTCGACTGCCCCGAGGCAAGCCAAACCTCTCCGGTCATAATATCGGAAACAGCGATGCTGTAATTGCCGCACACAAAGTCGATGCTGTACCTCTTATTGCTTGCTTTGGGGGTGCGCACGGTGGTTTCCCACAAAGAGTTTTTGCCCGGCACGGCGGTGAGCGTATCGCTCGGATTCCAGCTGCACACCACCCTTACGGTAAAGGTGCTGGGGCCCCAGCCCCACAGCTTTACGTCGGTATTCTGCTGCAAAACGGCATGGTCGCCAATAATCGACGGCAGGCGAAGAGGTGTTTGCGCGGCGGTAGCTAGCGCAAAACAGGTAAATAAGGATAGGATAAGCGTCTTTTTCATTGCTCTAAAATTATCTTGTAACTACAAATTGTTGGTTTACCGCGTTGAGCCACCATTGTTTGCCGGCATGTTCGTGGGGCAGAATGTCGGAATCTGCGGCATTGTAATCATACCAGGGCATAAACCACGCCCAGCGCGCTCCCGCGTTCCACTGTTCGCCTATATTTGCCACGTTGCCGCACTCGGCAAGGGTTATCATTTTGGTGGGATACAAGTCCTGAATTTGCTTAAACTGCGCTGCGGTAGCCGTAGCGCTCGCGTTGTTGTACAAATCGCGGCCAACAATATCCACATAGCCGTTGCCCGGGTAAAAGGGCGAATCGGTTACTTCGGTTGTCCAAATCCAAATAAGGTTGTTTAAGCCTTTGGATTCAAAATAGTTGAACATATAAATCCACAGGCTTTTGAAGGCTTCTGCGCCATCGCGCCCCCACCAGAACCAGGCCGCACCCTTGTAGCCCGTTGCGTACATATTCCCTGCCGCCTCATGCAAGGGACGCCACAAGACGGGGATGTTTTTATTTTTCAACAAAAGCAGGTAGTCCGCCATTTTTCCCAAATCGGCAAGCATTACTGTATTCTCCCAAGTTCCTGAAACTAACGCATTTGCAGGACGAAAAGTAGTTTCTTCCGGACGAAAGGTTACATCACCACCAGCAGCGGTTTCCGATTTCGGAACATTCCAATGCCACATGGCGCCAACAATGCCGCCTGCATTGTGCCAGTTTTCTATTACCGAAATATCACCGTAATCGATCCAATTCGTCGGCGAAGCCCACAAGTGAATATAATCGAATACGTTGATTTTGGGAAATTTGCCTGTCCACCGTTCAACACGTTCGGCCTCTACGGTATTCCACGCCACCTGCGCCACGGTTCCGGCAATGATTTTGTTGCCGTAGCTTCCTCTTAAATAGTTGTATAGCGCCACTGCTTCGGGCGAGGGGTTTTCGGTAACGGGATTTTTTGCTATTTCAAGTGCGGCAGCGGTTGTAAAGGAGATTTTTATTTCGTTAGTTTCCACTTGATTGGGGCCAAGAATGACGCCTTTGGGTATGGTCAACGTATACGTTTTTTCCGCTTGCAAGCCGACAATATTTATTATAATTTCTTTCGACTGAACGGAAATACTCGAAATTCCGGTATCGTTTATGGAAACTTTGCTGTGTCCCGCCGAAGGGCAAAATACGATTTTGTCAAATTCAAGCCTGACGGAAATATCGCCAACAGGTACATTGACTGCGTTGTTTTGCGGAATTGAATGAAGCAATACGGGCGGATCAATTTCGAGAACAGCAGATGTATCAGATTCCTTGCAGTTTGTTAACAATATAGCTGTCAACAGAACCAATAATATGTTTGATGCTTTTTTCATTTTTGAAAAAGGGGACATTCTTTCACATAAAAGGAATGTCCCTCTTAGAAAAAATACCGTTAAAGACTACATTATTATGATAGAAACATCTTCGATGGTGTATTTCTGTCCTCCGACAATCAAACCGCTTGATTGCAGTTTTTCTAAAATTTCGGGCGTTATTTCCAGATCAAAATTTCCTGTAATATCGAAATAGTCTGTTCCGGTTGCAATTTCGGACCAAGTTGCTCCATCTTTGAATGAACCTTGCGCACCTGCTTCCACATCCGATGTTTTTACATGGATGATGCTGCCAACCGTTGCATTTGCAAATTTTTCTTTCTCAATTTGCGCATATCCCGACCAGCTACCGGTAGAAGTCGGTCCGGTATAAATTACAGTTTCCACAGCGCCGTTCGCTTTAACGTTGATGATGTATGAAATGTCGCCGTTAGACGAAACAAGCTTCAACGTATTGTCTCCGGAAGCGCCGGAAGGAATACCGATATAGAGGTTATTTCCGCTCAAAACATACTGCATAGTTGTTCCATTCCATTCAATGCCGGTTAGTTTGTCTTCATTCGTAATTTCAACCTGCCATACACTGCCGGCAGCGATTTCTCCTTCGGGCATTACCGGAATGTAAGCTACTAAAGGTTTATCCACCGTAAGCGAAGTTTCGGTTGTTACGCTTTCACCGTTTGCCATGGTCAAAGTAATTTCGCCAGTTTCTGCATTGGTTGGTACTTTTACGGTCAGGCTCGCAGACGAAGTTGCCGTTACATCCACGTTTTTGTTGCCGCCAAAGGTAACGGAAGCCACTAAATCGAGATTCTCACCTTGTATTTCTACATTTTCACCTGCCGAAACCGGATTCGGATTATAAGCTGCAAATACCGGCTTCAGTGTTTCAATATGGACACTCCCGGTTTTTCCGCTTGCTGTGTTCAAAACTAAATCACCACTTTGTGCACCTTCGGGGAAAGCAACTTTTATTCTGCCCGGTTCTATAACCGTAGGAGTTACCGGATTATCTATGCCTGCAAACGTTACAGTAGTTACAAGATCCAGATTTGTACCACTGACTGTGATTTCGTCGCCTGCACGCAAACCGGCAGCAGGAGTGGCTTCAAGTTCATCCGGAGCTGCCACGTCGATATTTCTCACTATCACACGCACGCCGGATGCGGGAATCATAACCACCGCTCCGTTGCTAATATTATTGGGTAAGGTAAATGTTAATGTATTATTTAGGATATCGAAGGGCACTGATGTTCCGTCGGGCATTTCTACCGTAACGACAAGATCGAGGTCTTTTCCTGCTGCGGAGATTTGTTCGCCCGGTTTTATGCCCGTCTGGGTCAACGTTTCATCTACCGAAGGTAATACTACTTGCAATGCTGTTTCCGATTTAAGTTCAAACGGTATCTCGGCAGTATCTGCCAAAATAATAGTGCCTGTTCGTGCTTCGGCAGGAAGCACAAGTTCTATTTTTTCGCGCGTCCATGTAGTGAAGTTCTGACATTTCACTTCTATTTCTTCGGCAAAAACAACTTTTTGAATCAAGTTCAGATAGTCTCCTTCAATAGTAAGCGTTTGCCCTCTCTTGAGAGGCGAAGGAGTTATGCCGGTAATTGTAATCGGCTCCGTAAAAGTCAATTCGCCTTTGGCAGTCAATTTACTACCACCTGCCAAAAGCAACTCGATGATACCCGGTTCGGCTTGTTGCGGAACAACAATTTTGAACTTTGTTTTATCGCCGTTTTCGCGTAAAAGATCTTCTATTTTAATGTTTCCGGGGAACACAACGGCTATTACCGGATCTAAATTTTCACCGACAAAGGTCATCTCGCTGCCGCGCAATGCGGGATTGGGGCCAAAGGCTTTAAGTTGCGGCGCCGTACTCTCTATTCCGTCTTCAGAACAAGCGAAAAACACAACGGCAGCAATCATTGCCCATGCTATTTTAAATAAATTTTTCATTTGATAGTGTTTTATTTGTTTGTTATTTTGCGGGTACAATTCTTACGTTATCAATCCAAAGTGTCGGATGACAGGGAGTTCCTGCTATACCGCCCTCATTTACAAAAAGCGTCAAACCGGAATAGTGTCCTGTCCCTTGCGGGCTAACGGCTTCGCCACCGGAATTGTATTTACATTCGCTCATCGGAATCGTAACAGTTGTCCAATCGCTATTATAAATGCCATCTTTCCACGGAATAATAAGCATACGGGGATAATCTGCGCTGGAAACATAACTGTTAGCACTGCCACCCCATTTCGAATCGAAGGTTAAGCCGTTACCATTTTGCCAGTTAAGCATAACATCGCTCGCACCTGTGAAAATAATTTGCAAAGCCGCCGCCGACCAGTCGGTATATTTGATCTCGAACTTCAACACATAATTGTTCATTTTACTTGCGTCGAAAAAATCAGGATCGGTAGCAAGATAAGTCCAGTTTTCCCAGCTAAATGTACCGTCATTCCACGCATCATCGGTCATTTCGGCAGAACCGTCGCCTAACCTGAGATAATTGCCATTGATACCGCCTTCCGTTGCGACGCCGCTTCCGCCATGCCAACCGCTATAATAATCATAATCGGGCGAAATACCGTTATTGAATGTTGCGATAATATTCCGGCTGTCTTTGTAATGGAACGGACTTTTCGTTGAGCCATAAACAGATGTAATGGTAACAGGGCCTTCCAATGCGCCTTCGGGGACTTCCACCGTAATTTTACTCAAATCAATATCCACAATAGTCGCTGCAACATCGCCGGTAAAGGTAACTTGCAATGGCACATTGGGATCATCAATGAAATAATTACCATTAATCTCCGTAACATCTCCTGCCACAGTCCATTCAAAAGACATGGAATTTACGGTTGGAGCAGGGACTTTAACTTCAAAATCGTAATAGCACGAATCCGTTGCTGTATAAAGTTTTATCAGATTTTGTTTAACACCCGGAATGGCGGAAGGGATACTGACGATAATAGAATTGTCGGTAATATAAGCCGGATTGAGTACGGCGGGGACGTCGTTAAACAAAATTTTATTGACACCAGCCAATCCTTTACCTATGATGGCGAGACGTGCACCGAGAAATTCTCCGGTTACAAGATTGTCGGGCAATTCTGTCGATAAAGCCCGCACATATTGAACCTCCGGTTTTCCGCCGGTAACTTGTTCATCTTCGTTTTCGCAGCCGAAACTCATGATGAGCAGCGCGAAAATCAATATTATATTCAATACTTTATTCATTTTTTGTATAGTTTTGAAGATTTCAAAATGTATAATCTACCGGGGTTTCCCGGATTCTCGGTGTTTTTGCGATCGTTTCGTTGGTCAGCGGCAAGACCAACTGGGCAGCCGTGATAGTAATTGGGCTTGCATCCGGATTCAAATAATAGGGCGTTCCCTTTCCGGCAGGGTCTTCATCGGGAGTTTGAGACGTAAAGCCTCCATGATACATATCGGCGGCATTACGTTCCTCAACTGTATATTCCGCATTGGAGACATATTGTTTCCAACGTTCCATGCCGTTCAGATAAGCAACGGCGGCATCGGCAGCACGATAACTCATCCGTTTGATGTCGAAAAAGTTGATGCTTTCCAGTGCAAACTCCACACGGCGTTCTTTGATTAATTGGTCGTAAGTAATCGACGTTACATCGTTTGTCAGACCTGCGCGGGCGCGAACTTGTTTGTAAACATCTATCGCCAAAGCGTCGGTTGTTGAAGTTCCCGCGCCGATACAAGCTTCCACGTACACCAGATATACATCTGCCAAACGAAGCAGATAAATATTGTTCGGGGCATCCTGATTGCTTGCACCGGATTTTCCGCCACAATCGGCATCGGCGCCAATCACATATTTTCTTACGTGATTGAGCATTTCGTTGAAAGTTTCCGTTTTTTCGTCTGCTGAAAAATTTTCATAGAAATAACCACCCCCACCAAGATTGTCAAAATGGTCGCCGTTACGCATAAACGTATTGATACGGCGAGCATCGCCCGGTTCAAAAGCTTCCTGCAAGCTCCGAGTAGCGCCTTTGCCGGCACCCCAGGAATTGCCGAGATTGATTAGCGCATTGCGCGAAAGCGATACATTACGGGCATTTCCGAAAGCATAACCATCTTGCGTACACTGAATAGCAAAAAGCGATTCGGAATTGTTGTTGCCGGCCGGGTAAAACAAATTACCCAAGTCATTGTACAGCGTTAATCCGCTGTTTTCGATCACTTCTCTTGCGTATGCTTTCGCCTTTTCAAAATTTGCAGCCGAATCGCCGTCATCGAGATGCGAAGCCATCGTCAGGTGTAATTTTGCCAGCATACCGATAGCCGTCCATCGGGTTGCTCTACCGGATTGATAAGGCGTAGCAGGCAAATGATCTTTTGCAAATTCCAGATCGCGGCGCATAAATTCGTATACACTCTTTTGCGTGTGACGCACTATTTCGTTACTCTGCATGTTATTGTTTGTAATAACAGGCACATCTTTCCAGTATTCGGTCAGGAAATAATAGGCGAAAGCGCGCACCAGACGGGCTTCTGCCAAACCTTTATCAATAGCAGTCTCGCTCACGTCATTCATACGGGCGGCATCGGGCATCCCATTTATTATGTTGTTGCAATAGGAAACAACGCGATACAAGCCATTCCAACCTGCCGTCATGAAAGTATTGGTATTTGTAAAGGTCATAGAATAAAACTGGCCTTCTTCGGCATAAGTGTAAAACAAGTCGCCTGCAAGTTCGTCGCCCGCCATCCACATAAAGTTTGTGTGAAAATCCTGCCAAACCCAGGCAGCGTACAAAGACGCCGTATTGGCATCGATCGCAGCTTCCGAGGTGTAGTAGGTTTCAAGTACCTGCTGATCTTCGGGAATCACCGTCAAAAAGTCATCACAAGCCGTAGTAGCCAATAATGCTATTGCTGTTGAAAATATTTTTAATGTATTTTTCATATCAATTTGTTATTTGAATCAATTAAAAAGTTATGTTAGCGCCTAAAGTAAATACTCTGGGCGAAGGATACCTGCCCAAATCTACGTTCGAGAAACCTGCCGACTGGTTGAAAGAACCTATTTCGGGATCATAACCCGAATAATCGGTAAATGTATATACGTTTTGAACGTTTGCATACACTTTCACACCTTGAATACCGGTTTTGCTTAGCAACGTTTTGGGCAAATGATAAGCCAGTGAGATGTTTTGGATTCTGAGATAAGAACCATCTTCAATCCAACGGTCGCTCATACGGGCATTGCCGGCGCCGTCTCCATTGCTGAAACGCGGCAGGGTTGGGTGTTGATTCAGGTTAACGATGTAGCTGTTGGACGGATCTGTTCCGTTTGTATTGTCGCCATCGTAATAGCCAAGTTGAGCGCGGTTTAGAACAGCGGGCGACTGCGGGTCCCAGGTAATTTGTTCTTTTTCCATCTTCATCCGGGCAACGTTGAAGATGTCGCCGCCAACGGAAGCCAACAATCCAACATTAAGTTCAAAGTTTTTGTAATTAAACGTATTGTTGAACCCGAAAGTAAAATCAGGATTCGGGTCGCCGATGATTGTCTGGTCGTAATCGTCGATCACTCCGTCGGGCGTTCCGTCAGGACCGGATATATCTTTGAATTTCATATCGCCAATCCAAAGGCCGCTGTTGCGGTCGTAAGGCATATCTGGTTTAGGCGAATTTTGCAAATCTTCGTAACTGGTATAAAGCCCATCGGATACCCAGCCGTAAAATACGCCAATCGGTTGCCCTACTTTAATAATGGATGCCTGATTATATCCGCCCAGGAAAATCATCTGTTGAATATTGGCCGGATAGATAGGCGTTCCGAAATTATCCAAAGCAACAACTTCATTTCTGTTGAATGAAAAAACAAGATTCGTGTTCCACTTAAAATCTTTACCATTGATATTATAAGTATTTAGGGAGAGATCGACTCCTTTATTATCTACTTGACCAATATTCATGGTTGCGGTTTGAATATCCTTATAATCCGAACCGCCGAGCAAGGGAGAAACGGACGGCTGCAACAAGAGATCTTTGGTTGTTTTATAGTAAACATCTACGGTCAAATCAATGCGTCCGCCAAAGAACCCCAGATCGAGGCCGGCGTTATATTGAACGGATGTTTCCCATTTTAAATCGGGGTTGGCATTGTTGGCCATGCGGTAGGCGGTTCCTTGCCATGTTTGGAAAGCATTCATCGTCGAGCCGTAAAGGTAGGTGCCGATATTATCGTTCCCGTTCTGGCCATAACCGAAACGCAATTTGCCATTATACAACCAGTTTTGCACATTTTCTAAAAAGCTTTCGTTAGAAAAGCGCCATGCAGCGGCAAACGACGGAAAGTAGCCCCAACGGTTGTTCACCCCGAAACGGGAAGATCCGTCGGCACGCATCGTTGCGGTTAGCAGGTAACGGTTGGCATAATTATAGTTGGCGCGTCCAAAGAATGATACTTTTGCAATAGCGCCTTTCCAAGCGTTATTACTTAGGAAGGCGCCATCGGCGCCGATCACTTTGATGTCATTCGACGAAAGATGGTCTTTGATCAGTTGTGTGCCGTCCCATTCCGAACGGGATGTTTCGTTACCAACCATTAGATTAACGGTATGTTTGTCGATTTTCAAATCATAATTTACCAGATTTTTCCACAGCCAATACATGTTATGCTCTTCTCGACTCATAATCATGGCATTGCGGAACTGACCATAATCATAATTGGGTCTAAAACCGAGTTGAGTGTTGTTTTGATTGTCGAAACCAAATTCCGTCCGGTAATTCAAGTTGTCGAGCATATTGATCTGTCCGTAAACATTTCCCATCACTCGTTGGCGCTTGAGATTGTTGGTTACTTCGGTAGCCATGGCCACGGGGTTGAAGATGGAAGACCCCTGTTCCGTTGTTTCCGGATTGGCATAATTGCCGTTCAAATCGTAAACAGGAACATCCGGACGCATCATCAGGGATTGGAAAACAATGCCATTGATACCATCGTTATTGATAATATTTTCGGATGTTTGGGAATACGACAGGCTACCGCCCATTTTGAAGTATTTGTTGTATTGGTGGTCGAGGTTAAGTCTGCCGGTATATCGTTCAAAGTCGGAGTTTAGAATCACACCGTCTTGTCCTGTATAGCCGAGAGAAAGCGCATAATTGGTATTGTCGATGCCTCCCGTAAGCGAAAGGTTGTGATTCTGCATCCATGCATTGCGGGTAACGGCGTCCTGCCAATCGGTACCTTCGCCCAAAATTGACGGATCTACATAAGTAGCATCCACATTCGGCAAAAATCCTTCGTTGTAAAGTTGCATTTGATAAGCGGCAAAATCACGCAGGTTCATGACGTCCAATTTCTTTGCATGGGTTTGCAGGGCGACATAACCGTCGTACGTAACTGCCGTTTTGCCTTTTTCTCCACGCTTTGTGGTAACGATAATCACGCCGTTAGCGCCTGCAGAACCGTAAATAGCCGTGGCAGAAGCGTCTTTCAACACATCGATGGAAACAATATCGGACGGAGCGATAGAAGCCAGTGGATTTACAGCATTCTGTCCGCCCGAACCTCCACCCCACTCAAAGTTGGCAGTGGATGCCGCCCCCGAACCGCTCACGGGAATACCGTCGATAACATACAAAGGTTCATTGCTGTTGTTCACCGAACTTGCTCCACGGATACGAATAGAGTTTGCCGCACCCGGAGCGCCGGAATTGGCTTGCAATTGTACCCCGGCAACACGTCCTTGCAGTGCCTGATCGAGGTTGGTAATAATCGACTCTTTCATTCTTTCCGACGAAATACTCACAACCGATCCTGTCAGGTCGCTTTTTTTCACGGTACCATACCCGACAACTACGACTTCGTCGAGAACTTTCTGGTCTTCCTTCAACACAACGTGATAGTTGGTCGTGCCCGGGCTTACTTTTACCGTAGCGATTTCGTAACCTGTGTACGAAATTTTGACCGTTGCGCTGTTGGCCACGGTCAGGGTAAAATTACCATTCCGGTCGGCAACCGTTCCGTTACTTGTTCCCTGTTCGATAACGCTTGCGCCGATAAGCGCTTCGCCTGCCTCATCATTAACTTTTCCGCTGATTTTCACTTGCGCCGTTGCGTGAGCAACAATGACTGAGGTCATTAAGATAAATAAAAAGTGCTTCATAGAATCCTTAAATTTAATTCAAAATATAATGCTGCAAAATTATTGATTTTGAGGACGTAAATATGTACTGTTTTTATCTTTTTATAGTACTATTTTAACAAAGTGAGATTTACAATGGAAAATGCATGATAAACCGCATATCTTGTATAAGAGATTATATTTTGTCTGATGTCTTGTCAGTTCGTTTTCTGTTACGAAATCATTCGTTTGCCGGTGAAATCTGTGCTTTCTTATCTATTTTCAGTATTATACCACATTTTTTTTCTTTCTGTAGCTATCGCGGAACTCTTTGGGAGCACATTCTTTTTTTCTTTTAAAAATACGATTGAAATTGGACAGGTTGTTAAAACCGCAATCGTAGCAAATTTCGGCGATCGACTTGGAGGAATCGACCAACTGGCGGGCAGCGTAACCCAAACGAATGTCGATAATATAATCGGAAAGAGTTTTACCTGTGCGAAGTTTGAAAAAGCGGCTGAATGACACAGGCGTCATTCCCGTTATAGCGGCCAACTGATTCAGACTGATTTTTTCTCGATAATGCGTATTGATGTAATTTTCAACTTTCTGTACACGGCGGCTGTCCGAATGTGGCGGCTCAATTTTGGCAAACGAAGAACTGGACAAGGTATGCGCTTCGTCTGCATATTTCGACAATTCGTAAAGAATGGTCAGGAATTTGATCACGGCGTAAAAGTCTTTGGCTCCGCTCAACTCGTCGAGCAAAAAATATACCTTCATGATGGCAGAGAGTGGAAACGCCAGACCGTTTTTTGCCATTCCGAGCATTCGACGGATGGACGCAAACTGATTTTTATCGACAAAACTTTGAAAAAATAAGTCCGGCGAAAATTGAATGGTAATTTCGCGGATTTTTTGCGAAGTACACACATATTGTTCCCATGTGTGTTCCAGATTGGGACTGGTAATCAGCACCATGTCAAAATCGCCGATAACTTCGGCAGAGTCGCCCACAATACGCCTTACGCCCGCCGCCCGTTCGCAGAAATTGAGTTCGTACTCCTTGTGATGATGCATCGGATACGTAAATTCCGTCTTGTAACGGTCGGCTATATAAAAACAGTCTTTGTCCGACAAGGGGGTAATTTCTCTGATGATTTGATTTTGATACATGTTTTTCAGTTATAATTTTAGAGGACTTTGTTGCAGCAGGCATTGGCCACCGTTATTGGCCACCGTTATATCAGAGAACTTATTTCTTCCCTTGTCAAGCCCGTTAGTTTCATGACGGCTTCCGGCGACATTCCATCTTTTAATGCCCGTTCGGCAACTGATTTCAGGCCTCTCTCGATGCCTTCTTTCAAGCCTTCTTCGCGACCTTCCATTCGACCTTTTTTAATGCCTATTTCAATACCTTCATCGATACCTTTTTCGTGGCCTTCAAACAATCCGGTCTGAATCACGCTACGCTGATAGCGCAAGGCTTCAAGGTGTGCGTCGTAGATGCGCTGTTCTTCCCGGCTCAGACTGTCCCGCCGCAATCGCTCGCGGGCTTCTGCCAAGCCGCCTGCTTTTGCATCTTCCGGTATGTCGCCCGTTTTCAGGAACGATATCCATTCGTCTAAGGGCGTTACCGCTTTTTTGTCAAATTCATCGACACGTATTACGTAATATTCGGGAAACAGCCTGCCGACTTCCTTGTGAACGAACTGTTTTTGCTGATTGGCCGACAGTTGCAGGACATCATTGGTGTGGATACCTCTAAATTCGGTCAGGCCGTGATAGACGTAATCATTGCCCTGTCCTAAATCGAAATAAACGATGTTGATGGAATATACTTTTTTTATGATGGCAAAAGAGTCGCCTTCACTGATGTATTCCGTTATGACCTTGGACGTTCCGTACAGCATCCGGTGG
Source organism: Dysgonamonadaceae bacterium (assembly GCA_031263685.1). Lineage (GTDB taxonomy): Bacteria > Bacteroidota > Bacteroidia > Bacteroidales > Azobacteroidaceae > JAISFI01. Next base: position 16,719 of record JAISFI010000051.1, read on the forward strand.
AAATAATCCAGTTCGCGGTTATTTTGAATCTCAATAATCACCATTTCGCCCTTGCTGTTTTCGGCCAGCATATCGACGCGATTGAATTTGTCTTCGGAATCTTCCTTGTTGCCTTCGCTTTCCAGTATGCGTTCAATCCGGATGGCTTCGCCCAGTAAAGCGGACAGAAAGCCTTCCAGTACTACAAAATTCGATTTCTGCCGCAGCAAACGCTTGGCCGCCCAGTCGAACATGATAAAATTACTTCTTGCCATAACATCTTATATTATTAGACGTGCAAACTTACCTGTTTTTTCCGAGATTTACAAATATAACTGATTTTGTTGCCACAAAGCCAAACGATTATAATATGGATATGCTTTTGACACACCCGCTTATTATTATCACTCCTCTTTCCTAACGGTGTCTTAGCAGCAGTGCTAAAGGCGCTTTAGCAGTAGCACTAAAGGCGCTTTAGCACTGCTGCTAAAGCACCCTTAGCAAAATTGCCCTTTTCAACCCACCGTTACGTGATAGCCAAGCGTTACGGCACGCGGATGTTTCAGCGAGCTGCCACCGCCCGTAAACTGTGTCACAATGCGCAGTTCGTAAGTTCCCGCCGACAGGTTTGCCGGGACGATGAACAGGATGCGCGAAGGATCGTTAATGGCGATGTACTGCGGTTCGAGCTTGACGTCTTCGGATGTATCGACGTTGCGCAGATACAGTCCGCAGGATTCGTCCTTGCCCGTGATTTTGATGTATGCACCCTTCAGTTCGGCGTTGAATCCGAGAGTAAGCGATCCGTCCGTCTTGCCTGTCGACAGGTCGGTAATGGTGAACAGTGCGATTGGGTCGGGATGTTCGCCCATGATTTCTACCGACGTCTCGGCAACGGCATTCCGCAGGTCGACTCCCTGCGAGATGGCCACGTGCAGGTGGTTGCGTTCCGGATTCCATGTTTTGTCGTAAAATACGCCTCTGACCATTGCTTTCATGTACACGAGACCCGTGCTTACATTGTGTCCGCTCAGTACCAGGTCGATGCACTTGCGGTTGTAGCGCGTGATGACATCGAGTACCGTTTCCGTTTTCAGTTCCATGCCTTCGGCTTTCAGTTCGTCGATAATGCCGTCGACATTTACGCTGCCGAAGCTTTCAATCATTGCGCTGAAGTCGTTTGCTTCAGGCGTGAGCCAGTTTTTCTTTAACCAGGCTTTTAATTTTCTAACCATAACTTTTGAGATTTAATGAGTGATATAATTACATTGTTTTTTCAGCCATTCGGAAAAGGCTGCGTTTTCTTCCGGATACGTCCAGTGCCCTGTATTGAGATAGAGTTTCAACTCTTTCTCTGCCGGAATAACATTATAAGCGGCATGCATGGAGGTCGGCGGGCATACAAGGTCGTTGAATCCCCAAGAATACAGGCCTTTGGCTTTGAGCCTGCGTGCGAAGTTTACCACGTCGAAACAGGCCAGCGTTTCCACTTCGCCCGCGTTCGGTTTTGCATCCTTGAAATAGTGCGGCCATCCGCCTGCGCGGTGGTTCAAGTAACCGGCGTAATCGCACAGCGCGGGATAGTTTGCGGCCAGGAAATCGATGCGCGTATCCAGTGCGGCGGTGATGATGGAGAGTGCACCTCCCTGACTGCCGCCGGTTAAGCCGATGGTTTCGCCGTCAAATTCCGGCAGGGAATAGATGAAGTCGACGGCGCGGACGCAGCCGGTGTATACTCTTTTGTAATAGTGCTTGTTGCGGTCGTTCAGGTTAAAGTGCGGGTAGCGGTTGAGCGCGCCCAGGCTCAGATTGACGTACAGTTCGGGGACTTGAGTGACCGAAATGCCGTGAATACCTATGTCCAGCGTGATGATGCTGTCCGAGAGCGCATAGCCGGAATAGGGACGGACGCCTGCGCCCGGCACGCGGAGCACGGCGGGGTATTTACCCGGTTTTTTAGGCGTCAGCAATATGCCGTATATGCGCGAGCCGGAGCGTTCGTTTTGGAAGCTGACTTCGTAACAGTTCATCGTGGAAGTGCATTTTTGCGGTAGCAGGAGGAACTTCGCATCCAGGGGCGTTTGTCGGGCGGTGGCGATGGATGCTGTCCAGAAGGCATCGAAGTCTTTCGGGTCGGCGGTTGTAGGCCGGATGTTGTCTACGTCGTATCCGGCCGTTGCCATTTCTTCGTATTTAACGCCGTTGATTTCAGCAGAGACTTTGCAGCGCAGGAACCCGGGAGCGTTCATGGATGCTTTCAGGGTGAGTTCGCCGTTTTTGAGTATGACGCCTTTTTTGATTTCCGTTGGAAAACATTCCGGGCCGAGTTCGTAATCGACGGAAACGTCCTTCATCAGTACATTGTCTTTGATGACTTGTATTTTGAAGACGGCGGTTTCCTTCAGCCCGTACTTCCAGTCGGCGTGATCCGGGGAGACGAGGATATTCACAAGTTTTTGAGCAGGCTGCGCCTGGATGCTTACGCCTGTTGCCAGCAGGCAAAAAAGAGAACAGGCAAACAAGAATTTTCTTTTCATACGATTGAATTTGTTATAGTTTACGAATTTACAGTTTAACATCTTGATTCATCAAAATAAGTGGAGTTTCTACAAATGCCTTGAAGTCGGCTTCCGCCGGATGTCCCGGATAAGGCAGATAATAATGGTTGGGCTTGTCCGGCTCCCAGGCGTTGCGCCAGAATAGCACCCATGCCGGGCGGTATTGTTGCAGGATGGGATATAATATTCCGGTAAAATACGTAGCGTCCCATACCGATTCTTCGCCGGTTTCGCCGACGATGGGCAGCTTTCCCGATTTTTCCGCATAAGCGGTTACAATCCGGAGGTTTCGTTCAAAATCTGTTTTGTATTGCGCAACATCTTCGGGCGTCTGGCCTTTTAGATAATGGTCGAAGCCCAGTACATCTACGTATTCGTCGCCCGGATAGCGTTCCAGGTAGTGTTCCTCGCTTTGTGCGTTTGAGGATGAATAGGCGTAGAGGAGGTTGTGCACGTTTTTTGCTGTGCGCAGATAAGTCTGGGTCATTATCCACAGTTGTTTGTATTCGTCGGGGGTGCATTGGGCGCTACCCCACCAGAACCAGTCGCCGGTATGTTCGTGATACATGCGGAAGATGACGGGGATGGGCATTCCGCAATCGTCTTTCAGGCAGAGGAAGAAGTCGGCCAGCCGGTCGAGCCACAGCAGGTAGTGCGCGTGATTGCTGCCGCCGACCAGTATGGAGCGCACGACGGTATCTTGGGCGCAGTCCCAGGAAGAGCCGCCGGTGGCAGGGTTATCTCCGTGCCAACTGAAAGTAACAATGCCTCCGCGTGCAGATGCTTCACGTACATACTCTTTCATGTTGTTGAAATTGACCGAATCCAGGTTATGTGTTGCGCCGAGTTCGATGTGCCCCAGTTCCAGGCCGGTGACGGCGGGGTAGTCGCCGGTCATATCTTTTACGTCCGATTTGCCGTCGATGCCGAACCAGCCATGTCCATAGGCGGGATCGTCCTGATGCCCGAGCAGGATGCCGGTTTCGGACAGGAGGAAGAGGCGGTTGTATAATTCGGCGATGTTGGACGTAGCCTCTTTATCTATGGGCGTTTTCGACAGTGTATTATTTGTCTGGCTGCATGAGCAGGCCAGGCAAAGGATGATTAGGGACATTGTATTTCGCATATTGTTCATTGATCTGTTATCTTAAAGTTTTTTTGATGTCACAAAGATAGAGTGTAGAAGATAAGAAAACTAATATTATTATGCGGAAAACTAATATTTTAATGAATTAATTGGATGTGGCAGAAAACAGGATGTATTATATTGCTAAATAATTATATCTTAGATAATTGATTATGACATATCAGAATGTCAGAAATAAATATTATTTTTGTCGGGCAATATTGTAATCCAATTACGAATAATTATAATACAATAATGAATACACAAAACATTTTAAGAGAAATCACTCCCCTGTCGGAAAAAGACTGTTTTTACGTGGTAGAACGTTTCAAGTCCGAGTTCATTTTCCCTGTACATACTCATCCGGAGTATGAATTGAATTTTATCGAAAAGGCAAAAGGCGCTCAACGTATTGTAGGTGATTCTATTGAAGAAATCGACAATTTGGAATTAGTGCTTATTACCAGTGAAAATCTGGAACACGTCTGGGTAAATCACAATCATAAGTTAACTATGATCAGGGAAATAACCATACAATTCCACCCTTCGCTTTTCGATAGAAATTTGATACATAAAAATCAGTTTAAAAGTATCAAGGAAATGTTTGATAAAGCAAAGAAAGGTCTTCTTTTTTCACGTCGAACAATTGAAAAGGTGGAACCGCTGCTGTCATCGTTAATCTTTGAAAAAAACGGCTTTTATTCTCTCCTTAAATTAATGTCTATTTTGTATGAATTATCCCAGAGCGACGATTCACGTATTTTGGCAAGCTCTTCGTTTGTAGGAAAAGAGGTTACTTTTGACAGTCGCCGTGTAAAAATAATACACGAATACATTGAACAGCACTACCGGGAGAAAATCAAAATAAGCGATGTCGCTATGCTGGTCTATATGACGGAAGGAACATTCAGCCATTTTATCAAACGCCGTACAGGCAAGAGTTTTACGGATTATGTGCTGGATGTTCGGCTGGGATATGCCATCCGCTTACTGGTTGATTCAACACATTCTATCGCCGAGATTGCCGATTTGTGCGGCTTCAACAATCTGTCGAATTTTAACCGGATTTTCAAGAAAAAGAAGCTCCTTACGCCAAAAGATTTTCGTAATCAGTACAAAAAGACGAAGATGATTTTGTAATAGGGATTCTAATGTAATAAAGGAGCTAAACGAATCGTTGTGCACACTAATCCAGTCGCCGTGTTCGTTGGGCGCGAGGCCGGTCATCAGTCCTTGTGCCTGCATATTGATTACAGAGCGGTACCGGGGCGCACCAAATCGAGTTTTTGTTCACGGCTGAGGTAGTCGTCCACAGGGTGGTAGTATATTTTTGCTTTTGTCAGAACTGTTTCATTTAAGCGTTTTAAAAACTACATTGCGAAGTTCTTCCAAATCGGGCAAATACATTTGATATTTCGACACAAAAAGTTGGTTGCTGTTGCCATACATTGCGTACTGCACCATTATTTCGTCTTTTTCGCGGGCAAGGATAATGCCTATGGGAGGATTGTCGCCTTCGTTATTCTTGTCAATGGCAAAATATCCCAAATAAAGGTTCATTTGTCCGATGTCCTCTTGTTTTACTTTCCCTGTTTTCAGGTCGATAACTACATAACATCTCAATATGATATGGTAAAAAACCAGATCGGCATAATAATGCGTATTGTTTACCGTAAGGCGATACTGCCTGCCTACAAAAGCAAATCCTTTGCCGAGTTCGAGAAGAAAATGTTCGATGTTCTCAATCAAAGCGTCTTCAAGCGCCGATTCGGAAGGTTTTTGTTCGGGGATATTCAAAAAATCAAGTGTGTAAGTGTCTTTGATTATGTCTTCGGGCGCTTCAATGCGATTTCCGCTTCGTGCCAATGCCAGAATTTGCTCCTTATTTTTACCCAATGCCAACTGTATAAACAGCCCACGTTCTTTTTGGTTTCGCAATTCGCGTACACTCCAGTTTTCACTGGCTGTTTCGGCAAGATAAAAATTGCGTTCAAGTTCGTTATCTATATTTATCAGTTCAATGATGTGCGACCAACTTAATTTTCCAGACAGTGTCTGGAAAATTGGGAAACGGATGTAAAACATCCTCATACTGAACAGGTTTGATTTTGAAAATCCCTTGCCGATCCGTGTCGTTAAATCTTTCGACAGGTTTATCAAAAGCGTATCTCCATAGTTCGCCCTCACTTTGCCATCCTGCTCAAATTCGACAATATATTTGCCTATATTCCAGTATGTTTCAACGAGTACGCTGTTAATAGCGGTTGCAACCTGTTTTTTAGAATTGCCCACAAGCAATGCTATCTGCTGAATCAGCGAGTCGTATTGCCTGTCTTTTGTATGTCTTAATGTTACTTCCATATTTCTTATTTTTTGCAAATTTACTCTTTTTCTTTACCCAAATCGTTATCGCTATGAGTGTACGGCTACCACTGCCGAAAATTTTCCGCTTTCTTTTCGGCTTAGTTCGCCACTTGTACGCTGATTCCCTTGCTGTCGTTGTTCTCGTTCTGGCGGTCGGTTGTCCATAATAACGGTAATAGGCTTGTTTTTTTTAATAGTCCTGACAATTTTGGGCAAAGGTATTGCTTTTCTTGGATTTAGCAGTCAAAAGCAAAAAAAGAAGCTCCTTACGCCAAAAGATTTTCGCAATCAATACAAAAAGACGAAGATGATTTTGTAATAGGGAAGCGGTATGTGAACGACACGATTAAAAAAACAAATATTTGGTTGGTAATCAGAAAGAAATTATCTTTGCGGACAAATTAGGTACACGACTACTCAATTTGTCCATATAAGATATACTTTTCCCTTAACTTGATAATACTTGGAGTAAGCCATCAGCGAACAGCCGCCGATACCCTCGCAAACGCCGCCGCATCCATCCTCCCGAAATCCCGTTCCAAATACTTGAGATAGCCGGTGATGGCAACCATCGCCGCATTGTCCGTAGTATAGGCAAACGGCGGTATATGGATTTTCCAGCCATATTGACGGGCATGAGATACAAAAGCGTCCCGCAATCCGCTATTCGCGGAAACGCCACCGGCCAGCGCTATTTCCCGGATGTTCAAATCTTTTGCTGCCTTGCGGAGCTTATCCATCAAAATATCTATGATGGTTGCTTGAAGGGAAGCGCACAAATCGACCTTATTATCTTCTACGAAAGACGGATTTTCGATCAGTCTGTCCCGCAACAGATACAAAAAAGAAGTCTTTAATCCGCTGAAACTGTAGTCATAACCGGGCACGTGGGGCTTGCTCAACTTGAATGTATTCGGGGTTCCCTGCCGGGCAAGTTTATCCACGACCGGCCCACCGGGGTAAGGCAATCCCATGACTTTTGCACATTTGTCGAAAGCCTCGCCTGCCGCGTCATCGATGGTCTGTCCGATGATTTCCATATCATTGTAAGCTCTCACCAATACGATTTGAGAATTTCCGCCGGACACTAACAGGCATAAGAACGGATATTCCGGTCGACTGCTATCATCGTCTTCCTTCTCTCTGATAAAATGCGCCAAAACATGCGCCTGCAAATGATTTACATCGATCAACGGAATATCCAGCGCCGTAGCAAATCCTTTGGCAAACGAGACGCCCACCAGCAAAGAACCCAGCAAGCCCGGCCCGCGGGTATATGCAATTGCCGACAATTCTTCTTTTTTCACTTCCGCCCGATGCAAGGCTTCATGTACTACCGGAACAATATGTTGCTGGTGCGCCCGCGAAGCCAGTTCGGGAACTACCCCACCATAAGCCTCATGTACCGATTGCCCGGCAATCACGTTCGACAACACAACTCCGTTTCGGATGACTGCTGCCGAAGTGTCATCGCAGGAAGATTCTATTCCCAATATAATTGTGCTCATAATAATTGTACTCGTAATAATGTACTCATAAATCTCAAAAATTGTAGAAACCCGGACAATTGTCCCGATTTTTTTGTATTTTCGCCGCAAATTTACGCAATAAAAATAACAAGTCTATAAAACCGATCAAATACATAATTGTTGGAGCGCTGGTATTGTTGCTGTTCTCTTATCTCCTTCCGACTATTTTGCTGAGTATTCCGTCGATTCAACAAAAAATCACAGATTTAGCAGAAGAGGAATTGCACAATAAATTGGGAACAGATGTTTACATCGGTTCCGTCGAATTTGAATTGTTCAGCAAGATTGTGTTGAAAGAAGTAAATTTGTGCGACCAGTCCGGAGCTATGTTATTTAACGCACAGCGTTTGTCTGCCGGTTTCAATCTCTTACCGCTGCTGCACGGCAGGCTGGTTTTTTCGTCGGCTCAATTATTTTCCTTTCAGTTGGATTTGCGAAAAGAAACCCCCGATTCTCCGTTGAATATACAGTTTATCATAGATGCCTTTGCCAGTAAAGACAGTACGGAAAAATCGGGAATAGACCTGCATATTCATACCTTGAATATCCGGCGGGGCAAATTTAGTTACCATGTAGCGAGCGAAATGCCTACTCCGGGCGTGTTCAATGCAAAACATCTGGATATCAGCAATATATCTGCCAAAATAAAAATCTCTGAATTATCGAAAGATACCCTTGCCGCAACGTTCAATAACTTGAGTTTGAAGACCCAGTCAGGCCCGGAAATAAAGCGGCTGTCATTTTCCGTGAACGGATCGGCCAAACAGCTCAGTATTCATCCGTTTGAATTATGGTTGCCGAACAGTCGGCTGAAAATAGACAATTTCCAAGCCGTCTTCCCCGAAAAAGGGAAAGCAGACCAGTTGCTCTCCCAGACGGAAATTTCCCTGCAAATCGTTCACGCCGAGATCACTCCGCAAGACATCGGAACTGTGATACCCGCATTGGCCAATTTTCAGGAGAAAATCTCCTTGAAAGGGAAAATACATGGAACTTATGACAAGCTTTACCTGTCTGACGTCCAAGTGAACAGCGACAATATGGCGTTGACGTCCAATCTTTCGCTTTACAACCTCTCCATGCCCGATTCTACCTATATCGACGGCGACATCAACCGCTTTTACATCACATCGCAGGGGATTCAAAAAATTATCAACGAACAGGGAACTGTATCAAAAAACACGGCATACAGCATAAAACAACTGGTACAAACCGATTTTCGCGGCCATATCTCCGGATATTTCCGTCAACTGACAATTTCCGGTATCTTTTCAACTACTTGTGGAAATCTGGATGTTGACGTTATCGCAGGAAAAAATAAATTCGACCGTTTTTTCTTACAGGGACATATACAATCTTCGGAACTGGACATACATAAACTGTTTCCGGAAGAAAACCCTTACGGGAAAATCGTCTTCGACGTCATTGTCGATGCCAGGCAGGATGTCAATAAAAAACCGGCAGGAACAATCAATGCGAACATCAGTCAACTGGAATTTTCCAGACACACCTATGAGAATATCCGTTTTAAGGGCGATTTTACGCCTTCCGGTTTCAACGGAAAGGTGGAGATAGACGACTCTTTCGGGAAATTATTTGCCGAAGGTCTTTTCAAAATCGACGGAAACATTTCCGAGTTTAATTTTCGCGCTAATGCAGAGCGTATCCAGTTAGACAAACTTAACTTGTCGAAAAAATACCCAAATTCGGAATTATCTCTTACCGTAGATGCCAATTTTACCGGAAATACCCTGGAAAATACGGAAGGAACGATCTCTATCCAACATTTTTCTTTTCAGGTGCCGGACGATACGCTGCTGCTTGATTCCATTATCGTCAACGCTTCCGGCAGGGGCGAAAACCGGAAAATCTCCGTACAGTCGGACATTGCAAGCCTGCAACTGTTGGGCGCTTATTCGTACCGCCAACTGATTCCGGCTGTCAAACAAACCATGTACCGCTATATTCCGGCCGTCATTCCTCCTCCTCAGCAAATGATTCTCGATGAAAATAATTTTTACCTGGACGTCACTGTCGAGAATACGGAGAAACTGTCGAAAATTTTGCAGTTGCCGTTTACTGTTTTCAGTCACAGTGATTTGCATGGACAATATAATCATACGAAAGGTTCTTTTGATTTTTACGCACATTTTCCCAGACTTAACTGGGGAAATATGAAAATGGAAGAGATTACCCTGACGCTCAATAATTCGCAGGAAATGGCCAACCTGTCTCTGAAAGGCATACGCAGTGGAAAGTTCGATGTAAAAACAGATTTCGAGATGCGTCTGAATGCCGGTAACAATGAATTAAAGAGTTTTGTTGAATGGAAAAACAGAGAAGAATCTCTGTATCAGGGTAAACTTTCGGCCTTAGCTAAATTTATACCGTCTCACCAACAATCTCAGAGAAAGGTGAGTATAGACTTATTTCCGACCCAAGTTTTTTTCAATAACAATGCTTGGGAAATTTCCCCGGCCAACTTCGAGATAGCTGGAAGTGAGATAACTGTTAACCACCTGGACATTGCACATGCCGACCAGTTCATCAAAATTGACGGATGTATTTCTAAAGATACCGCAAACTTTTTATATGCCGACCTGAATAAAATAAATTTAGCCGACGTTTTCGATGCATTAGCTATTCCCAGCCTGGATTTCGGAGGAATTGCCACCGGAAAGGTCATCCTGAACGACTTGTACCTGAACCGTAAATTGACCGCAAACTTAGCGATTAAATCCTTTTCTTTCAACGAAGCCGTTATGGGCGATTTGGAATTAGACGCCCATTGGAACAATGAAAAACAGGGGATTGCCATGGATGGAAAAGCTCGCCAAAACGATACAACGCTGATCGATGTTGGCGGCATGATATATCCGCTGCATGAAGAACTTTCCATACATTTCGACACGCACAACGCCAACGCCGCTTTTCTCCGAAAATACCTGGACAATGTTACTTCCGGTTTTTCGGGAAAGATAACCGGCGATATCCACTTGTTCGGAGACTTTAAAAACGTCGATATTGAAGGAAATGTTTTCGTCAGGGAAGGTCAATTCGGGATTAATTTCTTAAACACGGTCTATAATTTTTCCGATTCCGTCTATTGTAGCAAAGGACATATTGCAATCAAGAATACAGCGCTATATGATGTTTATGGAAATAAGGCTATTGCCAATGGAGCTGTCAGACATCAAAATTTCAAAGACTTCAGTTATCTCGCGAATATTTATGCGAATAATTTTCACGTATTCAATGCGACGGAAAGGCTGAATCCTACGTTTTTTGGTACGGCTTTTGGTACAGGAAACATAAAACTGTCCGGAAACGATGATAATATAAATATTGACGTCAACATACAAACCAATCAACACACCAAGATGTCATTGAATTTCAATGATAAATCCAACATTGAAGACTACAACTTCATCACCTTTGTTTCCAAGAATAAAGGATTACCGGAAGGCGCTGCCGGTCTTGAAATGAATAATCAACCGCTCAATGCACCTTCTTCGCAAACCAATATCAAACTGAACCTGCTCTTGGATGTAACTCCCAACGCCATGCTTGAATTGCATATCGACCCTACTTCCGGCGATAAAATCAAAGCATGGGGCAGAGGAAATATGCAAATACAATATGGAAGCATGATGCCTCCACGAATCTACGGAAACTATTCCCTGGAAAGAGGTACCTATAATTTCAGTCTTCAACAGGTGATTTATAAAGATTTCCACATCAAGGAAGGAAGCGCGATCAGCTTTCGGGGAGATCCGTACCTGGCCAATCTGGACATCAACGCCACCCATTCGGTATCTGCCAATCTGGGAGATCTGGACCAAAGTTTTAGCGGAGAACAAAAAACGTCGATGAATAGTGTAATGGTCGACTGTTTGCTGAAGATTAACGGCGAGTTGCAACACCCTTCCATCAAATTCGACCTGAATTTGCCTAACTCCAGCAATGAATTGGAAAGGCAAGTGAAAAGTATTGTCGGCACGGAAGAATTAATGAACCGGCAAATCATTTTCCTCCTGGCTTTAGGCCGGTTTTACACGGAAAACAACCAATATGGAAATTCGAACAACGATATTGCCAACGTGGCATCATCTACTATTTCCACACAATTAACCAGTTTGTTAGGCCCTTTGAGCGAGCACCTGCAAATTGGAACAAACATACGAACAAGCAACTATGAAGAATATTCGGATACGGAATTTAAAGTATTATTATCAAGTCAGTTACTAAACAATCGACTGCTGATCAACGGCAATCTGGGATACAAAGACAAAACGTCTGAGCAAAGTTCTTTTGTTGGCGATTTCGACTTGGAATACAAGTTGTCTGCCAGTGGAAATATCCGCTTAAAAGCATACAATCACTACAACGACAAATATTATTACGTGAAATCCGCCTTAACCACCCAGGGAGTCGGCATCTTGTTCCGAAGAGACTTCGACGGCATGTATGATTTCTTCAAAACAAAGAAAAAAACATACATGGAATTGCAGAACAATGTAATAGACTATGGAGAGGACGAAATTTTCTATAGATAGCTCAGAAATGATAACTGACAACGAGCAACCCTACATATCCGACGTTTATCTCAAAAACATTTTCGTTGTCTGCCGGAATATTGTTTTCCGGATTACAGTAATCGGTATATAAAAAATTCAGACCGACATCGGTTGAAATGGAAATATGAGGTGAATAAAAATAGCTTATTCCAATGAGCGGACTTATGCCATAGCGGGTATAGCGATTCGGCATAAAATTACGCGACCAGTAAGTGAATTTTCCGTCCGCGCCGTAATGCAACTGCCAGCGATTGGCAATGACAGGCAGGTTTCTTTCGTAACCAAGCCGCAATCCAATAATTCTGTAACCTTCCTTACCGTTGCTCCAGTCAACATCCAGCCCGCTGCGCAAAGCGTTCTTTTCGCTGAAATGCCATTTGTAATTCAGCATACAGGATTCATTCTTTTTCGACAGAAATGTTAAAACATTGGAAATGTCAATCCCAATTTCGTGCCGGTACTGACCGGCGCTCTGCGAAATAACGGCGACACTGCACAGAGACAGCGCCGCCGTTAAAAAAAGTCTTAAATGCTTTTTCATCATTCCTTAATCAAAAGCAAAAAGTTTTTCAATATGATCGATCAGCTTTTCATAATAGATTTCCGTATTTTCGGAAGTTCCGTCCTTGTAATAAAGACGGGCATATTTTTCGCCGTCAATCTCATCCATTTTTAATTCGCCGATTTCCTTATCGTTGTACAGTACCTTGATGTTGACGCAGTTGTTGATTTCGACAATGCTGGGATTACTGGATGTTGATAGCGTTTTGATATCGGCAATAGCTGTAAGTTTCAGGTTTTCCTGAGTTATCGTAAACGAAAGACTGTTCACAGCGCCATTGCCATTATCGAAAATATCGCTCAAATCTTTGGAATTGTCAATGTCTTTGCTTAAACTGAGCGTACAGGCAATCGACAGATTGTTGACTTCGGCCGTTTCGTCCTTAATGGAGATGCTTGCCGAATAGCGCGCTGCTGCTTCCTGCTTGAGTCCGGCTTCAATATTGAGGGGCTTGGCATATACTTTTGCGTTTGTCGAAGTCGGTATGCCGTATTGCGTATAGTTGGCCGTAACGTCAATATCTATCATTGACGTATTGTCTTTTTTGAAATGCGCTTTAATTTTTGTCGGCAGATAGGTTGTTTTGCCTTCAATGTCGCAACTCTTGTCGGTATAGTCGGTAAGCGCAAGTTCGCAGTTGTTGTTCGACGAATTTTCCTTATCCGGGAAAACAGCAAGGAAAGAATTGTTTGAGGAGTTTTCCCAACTTTTCGTACTGTTGTTATACACGTATTTTCCTTTTAATGTTGCAAAATTAAAACGTCTGTCGTTGTCAATACCGTCTTCTATACTTTTGCCAAGATCAAATTTATCGTCTAATTTTTCGAGAATATTGCCGGTAAAATCAATGAAGTCCGATGCGCCCCATTCCTTGCCTTGAGTACGGGTATACTCACCGTTCCCTACACCGACATGGGCATATTTTCCACTGTCGTAAGTATATGAGCCGTTGCCTGCGCCGACATGCTCGTACCAGCTAATCTGTTTTATTTCGTTATAGTCGCCATTGCCAGCACCAACATAGACAAAGTTGTCATTGTCGCGAGTATATGAGCCGTTGCCTTCGCCGACCCACGTATAATAGGTGTTGTAATGTGGTTCATAGTCGCCGTTGCCCTCGCCAACATAAACCCCGCCAGCGCCCATCTGCCACGAGTAATCGCCTTTGCCTGCGCCAACCCAGTTATACCTGAAGTATTCCTCTTCGGCGAATACAAGGCTGAACAGACTGCTGTTGCGGACGTTGTCGAACATTGCACTAATCCGGTCGAAAGAGGCTTGAATATTTGCCTTGTCTTCTTCTACTGTTGTTACGATGTCTTCATCGTCTTTGTCTGTACAGGACGTTGCGAAACTTGCCGTAGCAATAAGTACGGCAAAGAAAATCTTACTGGTCACTTTGACCGATAAAAGGTTTGCTTTCTTAAGAAGGTCAGAAAAAAAGTTTTTTGTCATTTTGAATAATTTATAATATTAGGTTAATTCTTTTGTCTTTGCAGTAAAAAACACTCTTAAACCGGCGACAAATGTACGGATAATTTTTGAAATACAATACATAAAATAACAGGAATTATACTTCGCGCAGTTTAAAATGCATGAGATGAGGGAGTAGAAACCGGAAATAAACCTGAGTTCGGTATCAGGATAGCCCGTTAGGGCTTATATCTCAATAGAAATCCGTTTTAAAACATTTCCCAATGTCCGTCAGGACATTCATTGATGAAACCTCTACGAGGTTTTCGTTGTGATTTGAACCATTTTTCTATTGAGATATAAGCCCTAACGGGCTATCCTTACGCCGAATGTTATTTCCGGTTTCCACTCCTTTATTTCATACATTTTTTCTATTGAGATATAAGCCCTAACGGGCTATCCTTACGCCAAATGTTATTTCCGGTTTCCACTCCTTTACTTCATACATTTTTACTGTACGAGGCATGGTTTTGTGCATCGTCATTGCAAATCGTTATCTTAAAAAAATGCAGTAAAACGCAGTCCGGTCGATAAGTTGTTGATCGTTATCTGCTCCGTAAGATCATTTTCATTTACCGGAAAATCGTTTAATTCATCTGCAATGGTAAATTTGAATGTTGGCTTCAAGTATTTGTAGTCGGAGAACAGGCTGATACCGATGCGTGGAGTCATCATGCAGGTAAGGGAAAATCCTGTTCCGCAGGTAAAAGCTGCCAGTGGCTGATAGGATACCAGAGGAATGGTTATCGGGCCGGATGTATTATTCTCTCCTACAAAAGTTCCGTTGATGTTGATGTTCCCTTTTACACCAACAGTAATGCCTGCAAGGGCGTTGATCTGCAACAGGAATTTCGACCCCAGCGTCCTGGCATATTGCGGTCCAACCAGCAAACTCAACATCCCCATTGCCTGTTCATTCAACATACCTTTCTGTACCTGCACGCCTTTATAGACGAAATTGTCCTCGTCTAAATCTTCGTCCATGAATGGAAAATGAGCAAATACTATTTTACCGCCCATTCCCCATCGCTTATTGAAATAGTATGCGCCTTCGAGTACGCCTTCTATTCCGGAAAAAGTAGCATCAGTGCTGCTGAAACAATAAGAATAAGCCATGCCGGCGGCAAGAAAAGAAGGTACATCGATCTCCTCGTGAATTGTGAAATCGGAAAAGAAATCGCCTCTGTCTTTGTAAAAGCGGTCGACAATCAAATAGGCGAGTTCGGTCGACAGGATACCAATGCCGGCTCCCGCCAGAATGTCCGAAACCCAATGCCTGTTGTTCAAGCTTCGTTCCGCTCCGGCAAAAGAACTGATTGCGTAACCGGCTATACTGTAGGCCGGTTCCTTATATCCATACTCTTTGTGTAAAAAAGTAGCGTTCATGAAAGCGGTGGCCGTATGTCCGGAGGGGAAAGAATTATAGCTCGTTCCGTCGGGACGAAGTATTTTGGTCGAATATTTGAGCGAGTTGACAATGGTGCTCATAATCACCATACCGGCGCCCCAGTTGATCGCCTGTCTGCTCCAGCGGTTTAATCCTTTCTTGCCTGCCAGACTCAGGGCGAATACGCCGGTAGCCGGTGCATACTGTAAATAGTTGTCTAAGGGATTGGAGAAGTCGGGGATGTAGCGGTTTCTCGCCTCCATGACGGCTACACGGTCTCCCCAGGTGAGGGCGCTGGACGTTAACAGCAAGGCCGGCGCTATCCCTTTTCTGATCCAGGCGTTTTTTATCAGGTAGGAAGAAGGCGGGGCGGAGGTAGATTTGTGGAAGTTTTTTATTGTATCTACCTGTGCATAAGCGTCAACCTTATTGACTGCCAGTAATACAGTCAATAAGGTTGCGAAATAAATTGAACGGGATTTTACACGCTTCATTACCACGCAAACAGTGCGTATTCTTTCATCATCGCGTTTACTTTTTCTCTTACGGCGTTGATGGTGGCGTCGTCGTGCGCTTTAGCGAGTACGGTATCGATCAGTTCGACGATTTCGCCCATCAAAAGCTCTTTTGCTCCGCGAGTGGTGATAGCCGGCGTTCCGAAGCGTAATCCTGAGGTTTGGAAAGGGCTGCGGCTGTCGAAAGGCACCATGTTTTTATTGGTCGTGATGTCGGCGGCAACCAGGGCTTTTTCGGCTTCTTTTCCGGTTAGTTCCGGAAATTTAGTGCGAAGGTCGACCAGTATCAGGTGATTGTCCGTTCCTCCGGACACGATTTTATAACCTTTGTCGATAAAAGCCTGCGACATGGCTGCGGCGTTTTTCTGTACCTGTGCCTGATAGGTTTTGTAGTCCGCTTCCAGCGCTTCGCCGAAAGATACGGCTTTAGCGGCAATGACATGTTCCAGCGGCCCGCCCTGAATGCCCGGAAATACGGCGGAATCCAGCAGCGCCGACATCATCCGTATTTCTCCTTTCGGTGTTTTCTTTCCCCAGGGGTTTTCAAAATCTTTGCCCAGTAGGATGATTCCTCCGCGCGGCCCGCGCAGTGTCTTGTGCGTAGTAGAAGTAACGATGTGAGCGTGCAGCAGCGGATTATTCAACAGTCCGGCGGCGATCAACCCGGCGGGATGCGCCATGTCGACCATGAAAATAGCGCCAATCCGGTCGGCTACCTGGCGGATGCGGGCGTAATCCCACTCGCGGGAGTAGGCAGAGGCGCCGGCAACGATCAGTTTCGGTTTTTCCGTCAAGGCGATATGTTCTAACTGGTTGTAGTCGACGCGTCCGGTATCTTCGGAAACATTGTACTCCAGTGCCTGATATATCAATCCGGAGAAATTGACGGGCGACCCGTGCGACAGATGTCCGCCATGCGCCAGGTTTAAGCCCAGGAATTTGTCGCCCGGATTCAGACAAGTCAGGAAAACAGCCATATTGGCCTGCGCTCCCGAGTGCGGCTGAACGTTTACCCATTCGGCCCCGAACAGTTGTTTGAGCCGGTCGATGGCTATCAACTCACTCTGATCCACGACTTCGCAGCCGCCGTAATACCGTTTTCCGGGATAGCCTTCCGCATACTTGTTGGTTAATACGGATCCCATGGCTTGCATTACCTGATCGCTTACGAAATTCTCCGAAGCAATCAACTCGATTCCTTTCAATTGGCGCTGACGTTCTTTTTCGATGATGTCAAAAATAGCATTATCTCTTTTCATGATTCATTGATTGTTTGATTGTTTGATGAATGAAGTTGCAAATGTACATGAAATTTTCCAATTACACACGGGCAGATAAAAATTATCCGGATTGCTTCGGGCTATTGACTTCGTAATGACAATGCTCTCTGCACATCATTGCGAGCCGCTTGCGGCGAAGCAATCCGGAAACTGATCGTTTGAGCCTCGGTGAACCGATCGTTTGAGCCTCGGTGAATCGATCGTTTGAGCCTCGGTGAATCGATCGTTTGAGCCTCGGTGAATCGATCGTTTGAGCCCCGGTGAATCGATCGTTTGAGCCTCGGTGAATCAATCGAGGGAAGCTCGATTATTTTCCGGCAATTATTTTTCTACAATAATCTTCCTGTTCCCCGGCACGCCGTTCGTATATATGCGCACATAATAAACGCCTGCGGATAAGCTGGAAACATCTATCTTTCCGGTAAACACTCCATCTGCCAAAACACAGAGACCCGACTGATTGTAGATTTCTACTTTTTCGACGGGGCAATCGCTTTGAATATACAAATCGTGCTTCACCGGATTGGGATAGACGGATACTTTCGATACGGATACACCTTCCATGCCGCTGGGGAGCATTACTTCCAAACGTCCATAGGCCAATTGATAATCGTAGTTGTTGTCGTAACCACCCGCCAGAATGATGTCATAAAATCCTGCGGGAGAATCCTTATCGGCGCCGCAGCTAATCGACGGCAATGCATCCAGTACGCTCTCGGATTCGCTGTTCTTGAATCCGGAATAAGAAAGCGTAAAGGCGGGGTTGTCTTCGCCTTTGTTTCGGACGGCGTCGTTGGCTGTGATGGTAAGCGGCGCGCGCGCAATCATTAATATTCCACGTATATATTCGAATGTGTAGTTTGTCGCTGAACCGCCATCAATTCCTATCTCATAACCTCCTGCGCTTGATGTTGAATTAATACTGCTGAAATCAATAAATGGCTTTTCCGTCAAAACATCTTCTGTTTCATCATTCTTAAAACCGGAATAATGCAGGGTAAAATCCGGGTTAGGGTCTCCATACAGACGGGTTTCGGTATCTGTCGAAACCGTTAATAATGCAGGAGTTATGCTTAGTTCGCCTTTTACATACTGGAACGTGTAGTTTTCGGCTCTCACTCCCGACGCCGTAATGGTATATGTACCCACATTGCTTTGCGGCGTGGCGCTGCAACTGAAGTTCGGTTGTCGAGTCAGGACTTCTTCCGTTTCATCGTTCACAAAACCACTGTACGTG
>JAISFI010000055.1 GCA_031263685.1 Dysgonamonadaceae bacterium
GTTACTTTCATCGTATTCAGATTCAAGTCCACTTTGTATTTTGCCGCTTCGGAAATCAAGAATTTGTAATCTTTGCCGGCAGAGCTGAGCGGACGCCAGTACAAATCGTATTCCGTATCGAATGTAACAGTCACATCGTCGTCGCCGAGCGGATTAAACGCATCATCCCAACTGTCTGCCGCCGCATGGAATCTCAGCTCGCCTTCCGTTAACTGACCGGTCCAGGTGAAAACGTTATTGTCCTCCTCTTCAACAAGCGTCATCGGAAAGGATGAATCGCCGGCGTTCAGATACATCGTTTCGTAACCGGGAGAAATGGCATCTATCACCGCTTTGAGCGACAAACCATCTACCGTTACCGTGACGGAATAATATCCGTCGGTTGATACGGCAAACTTTTTATCCCATCCTCCGGTATTTTTCCATTGCCCGTCGTATTTCAGGTTGTACTCCTGTCCGTTTGTAAAAGTGATGTCGTCGTCTTCGGGACAAATGGAATGGTTAAAAGTCTTCTCGTCAATAAATTTAAATTGCCCCTCCGTCAGATAACCGCGCCACCGGAAAGAGCCGTCGCCCAAATTCTTAAATTCACGTGCATTGCCTGCCGTCCAGCCTGCCTCGGTTGCGTCTCCGGCGATATACAGATTTTCAAGCGGGAGCGTGGTCAAGGCTTCGAATTTAGCCGTTAATGCGACAGGATTGATGGAAAGTTTATACCAGCCTGCTGTAGCTACTTTAAACTTTTTATCTGCCGAAGCGTAATTCAATTCGTATTCCGTGCCGTCAACGCTTGCCGGATTGACGTCCTCCATCGGACAGATTCGGTTTTCCCAAAATTCGGTTCCGTGACTGAATTTAAACTCTTCGTTTTCTTTGAGATAAGTAATCGTTGATACAAACCCGTCGGCGTCGGGACCTTTCGATAAGGCGGGCGCTCTGCCGAGTTCGTAACCGTAAAGAGCATTACCAACGGCGACAATAGCGGGTCCGTAATTTTCGGCGGCAGTTATCGTAACTTTCAGCGTATTCATGTCCAGGTCAATACGGTACCAGCCCGGCGTTGCTACAATAAATTTGTCGTCGGCGCCTTTGAAAGTAATATCATACTCCGTTCCGCTTTCAAAAGTGGTGTTCCCGACAGGATTGAAACCATCGCCCCAACCGCCTTGATTAATGAATTTGAATTGATTGCCATCGCCTCTATTCTCTGTATTATTCCATAAAGGCAATGTACTGGAGAAAACGCCGTCCGACTCTTTATGCATTCTTACGGCTTTACCCGCATCCCAGTCGCCGGCGCGATTGGTTGCACCTCCCACAACATAACATACTTCCAAGTTTTGCGCAAGCGCATTACATACCGCCACAGCGGTAAAAACAATTAAAAAAGCTAACTTTCTTTTCATGATTCTGTAAATTTTAAAATGAAACAATTAGTGATTTAT
Organism: Dysgonamonadaceae bacterium; assembly: GCA_031263685.1. Classification (GTDB taxonomy): domain Bacteria; phylum Bacteroidota; class Bacteroidia; order Bacteroidales; family Azobacteroidaceae; genus JAISFI01. The sequence continues at coordinate 1,446 of JAISFI010000055.1, forward strand.
AATGATTTTTTTAATAAAATCCGAAGTATCCGTAACGCTTTTTACCAGGTATACGCCTGCCTCCATTCCGAAAACGGAAGTGGTTTCGCCGGTTGATTTTCCTTGCTTTACAAGCTGTCCCGCGACGTTATATATCCGGTATTCCATGTTTTTGCCGCTTTTAATAATAATCGTATTATCAACTGCATAAATCATTTTTTCCGAAGTATTTCCGTTTGGGCTATCTATCGCCGTATTGCCCGAACGCCGTGTTTTGGCGAACAGCCACGGCAGAAAATCCTCGCGCTGAAAAACCGGCGTCCATACGTCGTGTCCTGCGCCGGGATATTCGATGTATTCCACATCGGCGCCTGCGGCGGTCAGTTTTGTATTCGCCTCCCGCGAATTTTGTACGGGGACAACTCCGTCGGCGCCGCCGTGGAAAATGCGCCAGTATATGTTTTTTACATTAGCGTTCAATCTTTCAACATTTATGCCGCCGCAAACAGGAACTGCCGCCGCAAAAGTATCGGGGAAACGACATGCCATATCAAACGTTGCCATGCCGCCCATAGAAATTCCGGTGATATATACGCGGTCGGGGTCGATGTCCGGCAACGTGAGAAGGCTGTCAAGCAATTCTTTTACCTGTTGCTGGGCGGGAGCGATTTCCGATTCCACAGGGAAAGTTGCAGCATTATACGAAGCCGGTTGCGGCTCGTAAGCCCAGAAATATTTGCTGTCGCACTGCGGGAAAACGACATAAGCCGGACAGGTTTCGCGATTCTGCAAAAAAAGTTCGCTGCCATGCGTCAATTGCGCGTTATTGTCCGACCCGCGCTCGCCTGCGCCGTGCATAAAAAGCACAAGCGGATATTTCGTTCCTGCTTCTACATTGAGCGGGGTTAACATTCGGTAATGCAGCGTTTCGCCATTAGCGCTTGCGAAGGTTCCGCGGGAATAGGTTTCTTCCTGTTTTTCAACGTGCATTTTCATTGTGTTTACATTGACAATTACCTTGTATTCGGCGGTTTCAGCTACCTGAAACGCATTGTCGGCGCCGGAGCCGGTAAAGACGAACAGACTGTATTCCTCGCCGGGAACAACGACGGTATGTCCTGCCGTTTCGATTTGGCAGGTAAACGCCGGATGCCATTCTCCCTTGACGGTTAAAAACTTAAAGCGTTTAGTCCCGCCCGAAGCGAGCGAACCCGTCCACTCAAAAACGCCGTCGGAAACCGGCTCCATTTGGAGGCTGCTGTTCGGATTCCAGCCAACGCTCGATGCGTCGCCGACAACCCACAGATTTTCATACATCGCGGCGGCGTCCACATTCCATAAAAAAAATAGACTGATAAGTAAGTACACTGTTTTCTTCATATTCATTCAATTTTAAAATTATTCTATCCTTATTTTTTTTGAAAATTCCAATCCTTTGGTTCTTATGTTTACGATATAAAATCCTTTGCTCCCAAGCGGGATGGAAACGGTTCCGCCTGCGCTGGCGCCGACTTTTATCAACTGTCCGGCGGCGTTATACAGTTTGTATTCGGTGTGCGATTCCTGCTCTATCACAATGCAGTTGTCGCCGGCATAGACCTTTCCCTCGCCGGAGCGTTCTTTCGGGGTTTCTATTCCCAAACCGCCGCCGCCTGTTTTTGCAATAACAATCCTGTCCAAGTTGGGCGCCGAAGCCGTATAATTTCCAAATTCGAGCGTATTTTCGAGTTGGGCGTCCAGTTCCGCGAGGACAGTTTTGTGCGCAAGACCCGAACCGCTTTCCGTTCCTGTTCCGGCAAAAGAATATTCTTTCCAGTCCGCATTGTTGATTTTAACATAAGCGGCAGTGTTTTCTTTTGCCGTGTAATAAAAAGTGACGGCATAGACGCCCGACCGGTTTACCCGAATTTTCCGGAATGTCAGCGGACGTCCGTTTCCAATGCCAGCAACGTATTTTGCACTGGAACACAAGCTGTCCGCATCGTTTTTTACGGACACTCCGAAGGGAATGGTGTTGTCTTCCGATTCGGCTTCATATTTTACGTGTACCGGTTTTTCAAAGTCAGCCGACGGTGAAAACCGGACTACAAATCCTCCCTTGGGCGAAACGGGTACTGTTATTTTATCCTGTGAAGTCAGTTTTTCCCTGTATTCAAACAGTATCTCGGAAGAACAGTCCCCGTCTTTGTAGATGTAAGCATTGTAGGTTTTGTCCGGCGAAAGAAAAGATAATGCGGCTTCAAACAATCGCGATTCGTTGCTTAATGAAGCCAGATACCAGTCGCCGCCTTTTCGCCGCGCTATTGTTATGTGGCTTTCCAGTCCGGCTTCGATGCATTTTGTATCGTCCCATGCGACGGGCAGGTTCTTTAAAAAGCCGCAGGAAATATGGTACCGGATATTGTCGGGAGCGTCGATAATATGCTGTATGCCCGATTCAAAAATGACGGAAAGCGCCAGTTGATGCGTTCCTGTTGTTCCGTTCAGGATTTTACCGTTTTTATCGGCAAAATCAACCGGCGCGTAATCGGTCGCTCCCAGCGCATTTCGGACAATTGCCTGATTGATATTGTGTGCAGCCGTTACTACATTCGGACTTTGGGCGTAGTAAATATTTCCCAGCGCCGCTTCGGAAGTCAGCAAATGAGGGTAAGTTTTCCGCCAGCCGACAGGCTTGGTACAGGAATGGAGATTCAGCAACAGCTTTTGCTCCGCCGACAGGCGAAACAGCAAATCGTATTTTTTCATCGTGCTTTGCGAATCGTTTTCCCAGAAATCAACTTTCAAGCCTTTCGCGCCTTTGTTTTTCCAATGCTGCAAAACGGTTCTCAACTCGGTTTCCGTGGAAGGTAATTTGTTTTGGTTCATCCAGATGAAGAGACCGATTCCTTTCGTTTGCGCATAAGCGCTTACCTGTTCGAGGGTGAAAGCGGCATTATCCTGCCAGCCCCGGTCGAGCGTAAAGTATTCCCAGCTCATTTCGGCAGCCCAGTCGATATAGCGGCGGATATTTTCCATCGTCAGATAACCGGAAGTGTCTTCGCCGCCGTAACTCCATGCGGCGCGTCCGGGTTTTATCCACGACAGGTCGGTAAGAGCCGTCGGAGCGTTTAAATTGTCTATCAGAGTGGATTCCACCAGATTGTTTAACGTGCCGATGAGCAATACGCGCCAGGGACTTTCAAAAGGCAGCGAAGCCGTAATGCTTCCCGTGAAATCGTAAAAGAAAGACGCTCTTTCGTCATTGGTTATTAATTTCGACGCGGCATAATTTCCGGTTACGGCAGCTTCGGTAATTAAAATGTAATTGGTATTCGACTTTACAAGCAAAGGCAGCGAAGCCCGCCGCAGACAGCTTTCCTGTTCCCATTCGGCAACCGGACGACATTCGCTCGTTTCGGAAAGTATGGCGATATTTCCGTCGCCCGTCATGGCGTAGCGGTAAGCAATGCCGTCGTTATAAGCCCTGACGACTATCTGTATGTCCCTGTCCGATTTGCCGAATGTCGCTTTTATCTCGTTTTTGGATTCGGATGAAACATTCTTGAATGATAAGCCGGAAGAGAAATCCGTACCGGAAACACTGAGACCCAGTTGCGACGGGGAAACGAGTTCTTCCGATGCTTTCTTTACCTGGTAATAAAGGCGTTGGCTGTCGTCGAGCAACAAATTTACCTCGATACTGTCGTTGGGCGATTTTACGGCGGCGACAAGCGTTTCTGCCTGCATATTTCCATGACAGGCAAAAAACAGGAGCAGCATTATACCGCACACAGAATATAATGATGGTTTCATAAATTTATCTTACGATTATTTTTTTGACATAATTCTTCCCTGCGGTAAGCAGTTTCACGATATAAATTCCCGGTTCCAAAGAAAACCGCTGTTCGATTCCGTTCATTCGACACGAAGCGGCAAGACGTCCCGAAAGGCTATACACGCGGCACGTTCCGTTTTCTTCCGCTTTTACAACCAGTTCTTTATTGGAAATAAAGACCGTCACTTCTTTATCGCCGTACAGCGCCGGCGTGAAAGAGGCGCTGTTATTTCCGAATAATTGCCATTTAAGCAACTGAAACGCCTCCGCTCCATTGTTTTGCGTAACCCGCAGGCGGTAGCCTTTGTACGGCTTTTTATCTTCAATGTAAAATTTCATGGTAGCATAGCGGGTGGGAAATGTAAAGCCCGAAACTTCGTCCAACATTTCCCAATCGCCGTCGAAACCCTCCAATACCCACGATTTGGGGTCGCGTTCGGGATAATCCTGACACGAGGTCAGGGTGTAATAATGCAATGTCGAACGGTTTTCCAGTTCCACGTCCACCCAAAACGAAGCGGCGCTGTGCCAATAGTATTTCCGCGACATGTCGCGGTCGAAAAGATTGTAATACCGCTCGTCGAAAGAGCCGGAAACGCCCAAGGGTTCTCCCAAGGTTTTTTCGCTGATGTTTATTCCGTCTGTCATATCGACGGGGAAATTTTTATTGTCCGTGTTCGACAGGCAGGGGATTCCGAAGAGCTGTATTTCACCTATTTTTCCGTCATACGCGGTAATACGGTAATATTTAGCGGCTTTCGACCGGTCGGAATGGGGATTTCTTCCGATTTCAAACAAAACGGAACCGGGCAGGTCGGCGGCGGTCGAAGGATTAATCACAGAATATGCGTTGCCGTCGGCGGAGTATTCCATTTTCCAGTTTTTCACATCGGCGGAGCTTTCGTTTCCTGCCGAAAACAAATAACCGGTCAACAGATAAGGCATATCACACGCTACCGTTATTACAGCCGAACTTTCATTGAACGTATAGACGGTCGAAATATCATTATCGGTCAGTTTATCCACGTCAGTGGCGGTTCGGTTGGATGTAACAAGCGCGTCGTCGGTCAGGTCGTACTCAAAAGCCGGATTAAGCGGTTCGGGACGGGGCATTGATACGGACGTTTTTACTATCTCAAACTTGTCAATATTGGGACCGCCGCCATTGTGCGGAGTTATGGCAATCGTGTTGCCGCCTTTATTCAAATAAATATAAGTGACCATAACGGCAACGGGCGGGCGGTTCCAGTCTTCCGTCGTTTCGGGTGCGGTAACTGTTACCGGCGGGAAAATCCCCGATTTTACGGCGATGGAACGGATGTGCATACTGGTATAAGTGGTTCTAAATTCGTACGTTCCTTCTTCCGGAATGGAAACATTCCGGAAAACAATCGCGCTTCCGGGGTCGTTGTCGCCGACGTAAGCGCCGTTGGAATAAGTATTGACGTATTTTACCTTTGCAGGAGGCGTCAGCACGGCATTTTCGGCTTCCAGTGTACATACAATTTCCTGGGAAAAGGAATACGAAAAGAAGCCTGAAAAGACAAGCAAACAAACAGTGTTTCTGATAATTTTCATACGTTTATATTTTTTTGCCACTAATGCACGAATTAATACTAATTTCTATTCGTGCATTAACGGCTTAAGGGATGCGAAATAAACAAAATATAACAGTTATCTCTCCCGCAGGTTGCGCCTTCGGCTTCACCTACGGTTAATAAAGTACCGCCCTTGCAGGGCTTTGCCCCCAAGTCCCGCAGGGACAGCACTCTATTAACCGTTGGTGAAGCGTAGCGTAACCTACGGATGGTTATATCTTGTTTATTTCTC
>JAISFI010000103.1 GCA_031263685.1 Dysgonamonadaceae bacterium
AATGATTTTAATGAGGATTATGATTGCTTTTAAGAGCAAAAAAATCATAATCCTCATTTAATCAGAAAAATCACAGTTCAATGGATTTAACGGTCAACCTTTCCCAGCAGCTTCTCGTATTCTTCCGGATCGTTCAATAGGGTTAACGCCTTTTTGAATGACTCGTTATCCTCGTTGATGATTCGGATGTAATATTCATTCTTTTCAAAAACATCTCTGGCGATAAGCGCCTTGAATTGCAATTTAATCAATGCTTCGGAACGATTGTACTCTTCCTGATCGAATTTGATACTGTCGGACAACGCTGCTTCCTGCAGCTCTTGCATAAGAGATTCCGGAACTGCATATTCGGCCTTGTATTCCTCAAAAGAATGATGGCAGGCGTTTTTGATGACTTCCCGGTTTCGGTCTACAAAATTCAGATTTAATTTATTGAGGGTGCCTTTAGCAATCACATTCCGATGCCATGCTGTATAGCGGGTAGTATCTATCGGAACGAAGTAATCCGGCATAATTCCACCACCGCCGTAAACGGTACGGCCACTGACTAAGGTGCTGAATTTCAAAGAATCCGGGAAATGAATACTGTCGGCGCTCACCATTTCGCCTCGATTATACCGGTTTATCAGATCCTGTCCGTAGGATGCGGAGTTACCTTTTTCGTATGGTTTCTGGATACTGCGCCCCGTTGGGGTGTAGTAGCGGGAGATTGTCAGGCGGAGCATACTTCCGTCGATTTGGAAAGGAATCATTTGCTGTACCAATCCTTTTCCGAAACTCCGTCGGCCAACGATTACCGCACGATCCCAATCCTGCAAAGCCCCGGAAAGAATCTCGCTGGCAGACGCGGAATATTCATCAATCAAGACCACCAGTTTTCCTTCTTCAAACAAACCTTTCTTCTGCGTGTTGGCATTTTTTCGGGATTGATGGAGTCCTTCCGTATAGACGATCAGTTTACCTTCGCCCAGAAATTCGTCCGACAACTCAATTGCCGCATTCAAATAACCGCCGCCATTGCCTTGCAAATCCAGTATGAGATGCTTCATGCCCTGATCCTGTAAGTCTTTGAAAGCTTTTACAAACTCTTCACGTGTTGTGCCTGCAAAACGGGAAATTCGGATATATCCGGTTTCTTCATTAGCCATATAAGACGCTTCCATGCTATAAATTGGAATTTTATCGCGAATAATCCGAAATTCTATCAAGTCGGACACGCCCGAACGAAGCACCTGAATCTTCACCTGTGTTCCTTTCATACCACGCAAGCGTTTCATAATATCTGTGTTCTTCATTTTTACTCCGGCAATCAGCGTATCATCTACGGTGATGATGCGGTCGCCGGCCAGCAGGCCGACTTTTTCGGAAGGGCCTCCTGCAACGACTTGAGCGATATACAGAGTATCGGTCAGCATGTTAAACTGGATGCCGATACCGTCGAAATTCCCTTGCAGCGGCTCGTTCATCTCCCGCGCTTCATCCTCATTCATGTAATTGGAGTATGGATCCAATTTCTCTAACAGTGCGCTAATGGCGTCTTCTACCAGTTTATCATTGTCAACCTTGTCTACATACAGGTTGTTCAGTGCATACATCGTTATGTTCAGCTTTTTCATGGCGTCAGACTGTCCGAACGACAGGATAGACCAGGAACACAGCACAAGTGCTGGAATAAAAATCTTCTTCATGAAATCTTTAAATTTGGTGGAATAAATGGACTGACGTCTTTCCCGAAAGAGAGTAATTCTCTTACTATCGAAGAACTGACGTGAGCGTATTTCGGTTCTGTAAAAAGAATAAACGTGTCTATGCCGGATATTTGCCGGTTGACGTCTGCTATATTTTTCTCATATTCAAAATCATTGACGGAGCGGATACCGCGAAGAATGAATGTCGCGCCTTCTGTCCGTGCAAAATCGATCGTCAAACCGTTGTAAGTAGCAATTTTCACCCTGTCGTTGCCTTTATAGAGGGAAGAGATCATCTCGACCCGCTTTTCCAGCGGAAAAAAAGTTTGCTTGTGCTGGTTGATGCCAATGGAGATGACAATTTCATCAAAAAGGTTTAATGCCCTTTCTATCACAGAGATATGCCCTATGGTTATCGGATCGAAAGTTCCGGGAAATATGGCTTTCTTCTTCATGCTGTTGCCTGGCCGACAGCCGTTATTAAGTTACACATCTTCTTCTACAACTAAATTAGAGATGATAAAATTCTGCCGCTCCATGGTGTTTTTTCCCATGTAAAATTCCAGCATTTCCTTGACGGCGTCCTGTTTTTTCATAGTCACCGGATCCAGACGCACGTCTTTTCCGATAAAATGTTTGAACTCTCCCGGTGATATTTCACCCAAGCCTTTGAAGCGGGTGATTTCCGGATTGGGACTTAATTTCCTAATCGCTTCCAAACGTTCTTCTTCCGAATAGCAATAGATCGTCTCTTTTTTATTTCTGACGCGGAACAGTGGTGTTTGCAGGATGAAAACATGATTGTTTTTGATCAGGTCGGGAAAGAACTGCAGGAAAAAAGTAATGATCAGTAATCGAATGTGCATACCATCTACATCGGCATCCGTCGCGATAATTACTTTGTTGTAGCGCAGGCTTTCCAGTCCGTCTTCTATGTTCAGGGCGGCTTGCAGCAAGTTAAACTCCTCGTTTTCATACACGATTTTTTTTGTCAGGCCAAACGTATTCAACGGTTTTCCCCTCAAGCTGAAAACCGCCTGATAATTCGGATCCCGACTTTGCGTGATGGATCCGCTGGCCGAATCGCCCTCAGTGATGAAAATACAGGTATCTTCCAGCCTTTCGCCTTTCGTATCGGTATAATGCAGGCGGCAATCTCTCAATTTCTTATTGTGGAGATTAGCTTTTTTCGCCCGTTCCCGAGCTAACTTGGTGACGCCGGCTATTGCTTTGCGTTCTTTTTCGGAGTCCAATATCTTTTTCAGCATGACCTCGGATGTCTCCGCATTTTTATGGAGATAGTTATCCAATTCACGTTTGATGAAGTCGCCGATAAATTTGATGACGCTCACGCCTCCGGGACTCATATCTTTGGAGCCGAGTTTGGTTTTTGTCTGAGATTCAAAAACAGGCTCTTCTACTTTGATGCTGATAGCGGCGATGATTCCGCTACGAATATCTGCATAATCGAAATTTTTGTTGTAATATTCCTTGATTACCCGTGAAACGGTTTCCCGGAAGGCCGACTGGTGCGTTCCTCCCTGCGTTGTATGCTGTCCGTTCACAAAAGAATAGTATTCTTCCCCATACTGGTTGGCGTGGGTGAGCACGATTTCAATGTCTTCGCCCTGCAAATGGATAATTGGATAGAGGGCATCTGTTGTCATATTCTCGTTCAGAAGGTCTACCAATCCGTTTTTGGAGTAGAATTTTTTGCCGTTGTATACGATGGTTAAGCCGGAATTGAGGAATACGTAATTTTTTAGCAGTGTTTCTACATATTCATCTTTATAGCGGTAATCTTCAAAGATTTCTTCGTCCGGAATAAAATTCACTAAAGTGCCATTCGCTTCTGTGGTAAATTCGAGGGGAGGGCTTTCCAGTATCTGTGCCCGGTTGTACTCTACACGTTTGGTCTCTCCATCCCGGAAACTTTGCACCAGCATGTAGGAAGACAAAGCGTTTACGGCTTTGATCCCAACGCCGTTCAAGCCGACGGATTTTTTGAAAGCTTTGGAGTCATATTTTCCTCCGGTATTCATTTTGGACGAGGCGTCGACGACTTTTCCCAGCGGGATGCCGCGCCCGTAATCCCGAATGGTGACGACGCCTTCTTCAATGCGGATGTCGATAGTCTTGCCATAACCCATCATATATTCGTCGATGGCATTATCCAGGACTTCTTTCAGCAAGACGTAAATACCGTCGTCGGCATACGTTCCGTCTCCTAACTTTCCGATATACATACCCGGACGCCGGCGTATATGTTCCCACCAGTCAAGGGTTTTGATATCGTCATCAATGTAGGTTACTTCTTTGTTTTCTGATGATTCGTTCATAAATATTTAATATAGGCTCTTCTCTTTTTGTGGATACAGGCATCAAAATGCTCCCAAAGGGATTGTACTTTGTCGTTTATTTCCAGTTCAGGATTGCTTTCGCAGGATTCAACGCCCAATTTAATCATTTCCGTAATCATATCGGTAAAAATGATGGCATTCACTCCTCTATTCTGATACTCAGGATCTACGCCGATCATCATCATGTCTACGATTTTTACTTTTTTCCTAAACAAGGCCCTAAACAGCGGTATGAATCCGAAGGGAAACAGTCTGCCTTTAGATTTCCGCAATGGCTCGGATAAGTTGGGAATACACAGTCCTAAGCCAATCACTTCATTATCTGCTTCTCTTACGACCAGCGAAATCAAGTCTAAGCGTAGCATCGGAATGTACATCTTGACGTAAAATTCTATTTGCCTGTCGCTCAAGGGAGAATAAGCGTATAATGTAGCATACGCTTTGTTCCAAAGAGCAAACAGTTTATAGGCGTAAGGCCAAATTTCTTTCTTGTTCTTGAACTTAACAACTTTTAACCCATTCTTTTCCATGGCAATCTTTGCGATACGGGCATGTTTTTCCGGAACTTCTTTAGGCGCTGTAATCCGGTATTCAAACCAGTCCCGGTCTTTCACATAACCCAGTTGTTCAAAATGCCGGGCATAATAGGGATAGCTATAGGCTGTTGCCATAGTCGCCAGTTTGTCGAATCCTTCAATCAGAAGTCCTTCATGATCCAAATCCGTAAACCCCAGCGGTCCGTGCACCGCTGTCAAGCCTCTACTTTTTGCCCAGGATTCAACGGCCTGGAAAAGTTTTCCGGAGACTTCGCTGTCGTCTATAAAGTCGACAAAACCTATGCGGAGATATTGCTGGTTCCAGACTTCATTGGATTTGTGGTTAATGATTCCGGCAATCCGTCCTACAATCTTCCCGTTCCCGTAGGCTAAAAAATACTTCGCTTCGCAAAACTCGAATGCGGGATTTTTCTCTCTGCTCAGTGTTACTAATTCTTCTGCAATTAAAGCGGGAACATGATATGGAGAATCCTTGTACAATTCAATATTGAATTGTACAAATGCTTTTAGCTCCTTTTTCCCGACAACTTCTTTTATTTCTACCTCCATGAACGCTTGCTTTGTTAAATAAATCAATCAACTATCGTCTCGTTGGTGCACTTGCACACCTTATATTTTTGTGCGGAGACAAAGGTAAGGATTTTTTACAACCCTACAAATATCCCATTGCCCGAAAGATGTATATAAAACAAAAAATACTTACACTGGACAGTAATGTCGTTGTCACGACAATCTGTGCAGACAGTTCTCCGTCGCAGCCCATATTTTTCGACATAATGAAACCGGCAACGGCCGCCGGCGTGGCAAACAGTGCCAGCAATGCACTTAATTCGACATTCCGAAACCCCATTTGTATAAATATCCAGGCGAGGATAGCGGGCGCCAGCACCAGTCGTGCCAATGTTGCTGACAGCACTTTCCAGCGATTATTCGTCAGTCGCCGAAACTGAAATTCGCCTCCCATGACAAACAGCGCCAAAGGTGTTGCAATGGATGCTAAATCGTTCAGGGATGTTTGGATAAATACCGGAATACGGATGTGCAGATAACCTGCAAGTATTCCGGATAAACATCCGATAATCAAAGGATTTTTTAGGATGTCGATGGTGATTTCTTTCAGCGTAAATTTACCATTCCCCGTTTCCGAGAAAAAAGACAGGATGATGACTGCCGCCACATTATAGACAGGGATAACGATGGCCATCAGCATGGTGATAGGAACCAGTGCTTCTCCGCCATACATTCCGGTAGCCATCGGCACTCCATAGATAATAAAATTACTCCGGTAAACGGCTTGGATCATACTGCCCCGCTGTCCTCTTCGTTTAATAAATAGCGGTATGATGCAACAAGCAACCAGAATGGTTACCATAATGCCTGCCAAGGCTGTATAAATCAACTTATGATTGGATAAATCTCCATGAAAATTAGTCTGCACATTCTGAAACAACATCAATGGAAGAGAAAATTTGAAAACGAATTTATTGGCTTCTTTAAAAAAGACATCGGAAATAAAATTCGTTTGCCGTGCAGCGTATCCTACTGCCATTAGGGAAAATAATGGTCCAACAGCATTCAGCGAAAAAAGAAAATTATCCATGTGCGGAGATTTGGCTGCAAATTTACGGGAAATAATTGAGGTGACAAAAATCAAGCAATCTGGAATACTGGAATAATAGTTGCAAATTTTTCAAGTTTCCGTAAAATATTTTTCTCCGTTGTTTGTCTGCATAAATAGAGGAGAAATTTTCCGGAAAACGATTTCCGGTTGTTTGATACAATATTAAATAGAAAAATATGTTTTGGAAAAAAAGAAAATTAATCGCAGACGTCGTCGAAGACAGATGTTGCAATTGCGGAGCGTGTATTGGAATTTGTCGGCGTCGCGCGCTGGTGATAGCTGAGGTTCAAGGAAAAACCTGTATTTTTGTTGGCGATCCCAGTCGCTGTACGGGATGCAGAAAGTGTATGCAAATTTGCCCCAACCGGGCAATCGAAATGATAGAAAGATATGGTTGAATGATAAATATTTATGAATTATGAAGAAAGGAATGCATTTTGTGGGACATATTGTCCTTGGATCAGTGGCGATTGCCGGATTCGGCGCAATCGCTATGTTGTTGTGGAATTGGTTGATGCCTGCTATTTTTGGCTTGGCGTGCATTAGTATTTGGCAGGCATTGGGGTTGTTGGCGCTTGCCCGGATACTTTTCGGTGGCATGGGCGCCGGACGTTTTTGGGGAATGGGAATGATGAAACATCATCACAACCCCATCCGCGAAAGATGGATGCAGATGACGCCCGAAGAACGAAAGGAGTTCATGAAGAAACGTCCTTTTCACCGTGGTTTCGGACACGATTTTTTCCAGGAAGACGACACTGAAAAATCGGAATAGGATGCCGGTGAAGAATCAGCACGACACGGAAAAACTGATTGCAAAATATCAACCGCAACTCAAATTCTTTATTCGCAACAAGGTCGCGAACAGGGAAGATGCGGAAGATATTTTGCAGGATGTTTTTTATCAATTGGTCAAAACGGTCAATACTGCCATGAATCCGATTGAAGAGGTGTCGGCGTGGCTATACCGCGTGGCTCGGAATACGATTATCAATCACGCCACAAAAAAGCGCGAAGAAGAAATGCCCGTGTACCGGAACGATGACGGAGACACGGAAATGCTGGAAGATTTTTCGGAAGTGCTGTTTAACGATGACACGTCGCCTTCGCCCGAAACAGAATACATGCGTTCGCTGGTCTGGACAGAACTGGAGCATGCACTTGCGGAGCTTCCGCCCGAACAGCGGGAAATCTATGAGTTGACGGAAATGGATGGTATTCCGGTAAAAGAAATCGCACAAACGACCGGTGTTCCGGTTAACACGCTCCTGTCGCGCAAACATTACGCGATGCTGCACTTGCGAAAACGGATAAAAGAGTTGTATTATGAAATCATCTATGCCTGACAGTTTGAAATGCGTCTGTTAGAAATGCCCGATTTTTTGAAAAAAGCAGGAAACAGCGAGTAAAACAGCAGATAGAAGTCCATTAAATGTTAAATAACTATTAAAAAACCATATTTAGCAAAAGAAAAAAACCGAATGTAATTTTTTAATTATAGTTTTGTAGCTTAAATCAAAAACAGAAGTTTGAAATATAGAAATAGCTATTAATTATTAATTAAAAAAGTTTTCAAGATGAAAAGTAGATTGTTTTTGCCGTTTTTATTTGTAGCGGCAATCATAGGATTCAGTTCCTGTTCTTCCAAGCTTAATCCGTTGTCATCGGATTATGTTAAATCAACGCCTCAGCCACTTGAGGTCATTGCTGATAAGATTCCCGTGACAATAGATGCAACTTTCCCTGAAAAGTGGTTTGCAAAAAATGCAACACTTGTTGTCACCCCCAAACTGAAATACGAAGGAGGAGAAGCGTTGGGAACACCTTACACCTATCAGGGCGAAAAAGTTGCCGGTAATGCACAGGTTATTCCTCAAAAAACGGGTGCAAATGTAACGTTACGTTCTTCTTTTGATTACAAACCGGAAATGCTGAATAAGCCGGAACTCTATCTCTCTTTCGATGCCAAATTGGGCAAGAAAAGCGTTCAACTTCCGGATGTTAAAATCGGAGAAGGCTTAATCGCAACCTCCACATTGGCAGATGCGAAGACTGCGGCCGCGGCTATCGCTCCGGATGCTTTCCAGAGGATAATCAAGGAAGCTCATACTGCCAACATTCAATTCTTGATTCAACAGGCAGAACTGCGTTCCAGTGAATTGAAGAAAGGTGAATTGCTTGACTGGTCGAACATCCTGACCGCTGCCACTCAGGCCGACAATAAAGAAGTAAACGTTGAAATTTCAGCTTATGCTTCTCCGGATGGTGGGGTAGACTTGAATGATAAACTGGCTGCCAAACGTGAAAAAAACACCGGAGATTATTTGTCTAAAGAATGGAAAAAAGCAAAGGTAAGTGTTCCTTTGACGGCAAATTATGTCGCTCAAGACTGGGATGGTTTCAAAGAATTGGTTGAAAAATCAAATATCCAAGATAAAAACCTGATTCTCCGTGTGCTTTCTTCCTATACCGACCCTGTGGAAAGAGAAAAGCAAATCAAAAATATTTCCAGTGTGTACGCAGTGTTGGCTGATGAAATTCTTCCTCAACTGAGACGTTCCCGTTTGACGGCTAACGTTCAAATTATTGGAAAGAGTGATGCCGAAATAGCTCAATTAGCTTCTTCCGATCCTAAATCTCTTTCAGTAGAAGAATTGCTTTATGCAGCTACACTCACACAAGAGAGTGCGAAAAAGGCAGATATCTATAAGAAAGTTACTCAAACTTATTCCAATGATTATCGTGGATTCAACAATTTAGGCGCTGTTGTTTTTGAACAGGGCGACATTGCTCAAGCTGAAAGCTTGTTCAAAAAAGCAGCTGGCCTTTCTTCTTCATCTCCTGAAGTTTATTTGAATCTCGGATTGATCGCGTTGACTAAAAATGATATTGCTACTGCTGAACAGAATTTCGGAAAAGCAGGTAACGTTCCCGAACTGAAAGACGCGTTAGGCGTATTAGCGTTGAAAAAAGGCGAATACAACAAAGCTGTCAGCACTTTCACTACACCCAGCAACAACGCGGCTTTGGCACAATTGTTGAATAAAGATTACAACAAAGCCCAATCTACTTTGGATAATGTGAAAAAGGCCGATGCCACTACTGCTTATCTGAAAGCTATCGTTGCTGCAAGAACAAACAATTTGGATGGCGTTGTTTCCAATTTGGGCGTAGCGATCAAACAGGATCGTAATTTAGCTAAAAAAGCTTTGAATGATGCTGAGTTTGTAAAATACATTACAAATGCTCAATTCCTGGAAGCTGTGAAATAAATTAAAGAGAACAACTGACAAGTAAAAAAAGAGGGACGAAAATCATTTTTCGTCCCTCTTTTTTTGTTGATTATAATCAATTGATCCGGAGTTTTATTTGGTTTTTGCTACCCGTTTCCGTTCATTTTCATCCAGGATAATCTTACGAAGTCTCATGGCGCTGGGTGTTATCTCTACATATTCGTCTTCTTTGATGTATTCCAGGGCTTGCTCCAAACTAAAAATAACGGGAGGCGCTAATTTGGCCTTCTCATCGGAACCGGAAGCCCGTACATTGGTCAGTTTTTTGGATTTTGTTACGTTGACGACTAAATCTCCTTCTTTCGAATGTTCTCCCACGATTTGTCCGGCATATATATCCGTCTGCGGATCAATGAAAAAGTGGCCTCTATCCTGTAGTTTGTCTAATGCGTAGGCAAAAGCGTTCCCGGTTTCCATAGCGATGATAGAGCCGTTTTGCCGGCGTTCTATCTCTCCTTTCCACGGTTGATAGGCCAGGAAGCGATGCGCCATAACCGCTTCTCCTGCCGAGGCTGTCAATACTTGATTCGTTAATCCGATGATTCCTCGTGAAGGGATGTTAAATTCCATAAAAATACGGTCTCCCTTGCTGTCCATAGACAACATTTCTCCTTTCCGGCGAGTGACCATGTCGATGATTTTGCTGGAATATTCTTCGGGCAAGTTAACGGTGAGCTGTTCTACCGGCTCGTATTTGATCCCATCGATCTCCTTGATGATTACTTGCGGCTGACCGACTTGCAGTTCATAACCTTCCCGCCGCATCGTTTCAATCAAGACCGACAGGTGCAATACGCCACGGCCATATACAACCCAGGCGTCGGCGCTTCCGGACGGAAGGACTTTCAATGCCAGATTTTTATCCAATTCTTTTTGCAGGCGTTCGTAGATATGTCTGGAGGTTACATATTTCCCGTCTTTTCCGAAAAAGGGAGAATTGTTGATTGTGAACAGCATGGACATCGTCGGTTCGTCGATAGCAATGGGTGGCAAGGCTTCCGGTGCCTGTAAATCGGCAATGGAATCTCCGATTTCGAAGCCTTCGATGCCAATCAGTGCGCAGATGTCTCCCGATTTGACGCTTTCCACTTTTGTCCGGCCTAAGCCTTCGAAGACGTTGAGTTCTTTGATGCGTACTTTTTGCTTGCTGCCATCCCGTTTGCATAGCGAGTAATCCTGTCCTTCGACAATTGTTCCGCGATGCACTCGACCAACAGCAATACGTCCCACATAATTGGAATAATCGAGGGAAGTAATTAGCATTTGAGGCGTTCCTTCCAATGCTTTAGGAGCGGGAATGTGTTCGATGATAGCGTCCAGCAGAGGAAAAATGTCTTGCCGGGGCGTTTTCCAGTCATTACCCATCCAACCTTGCTTTGCCGATCCGTAAATGGTAGGAAAATCCAGTTGCTCTTCCGTTGCGTTCAGGCTGAACATCAGGTCAAACACCATTTCCTGCACTTCCTCCGGACGGCAATTCGGTTTGTCTACCTTATTGACTACCACGATGGGTTTCAATCCGATTTGGATAGCTTTTTGCAATACGAAGCGTGTTTGGGGCATAGGGCCTTCAAAGGCGTCGACAAGCAACAGGCATCCATCGGCCATATTCAGGACACGTTCCACTTCTCCTCCAAAATCGGCGTGTCCGGGAGTATCAATGATATTTATTTTACAGTCTTTGTACGTGATGGAAACATTTTTTGCGAGAATGGTGATTCCCCGTTCCCGTTCCAAATCGTTGTTGTCAAGGAATTGGTCTATGTCTGTCTTGTCGTCCCGGAATAACTTGCCGGCTAACAGTATTTTATCAACTAAAGTAGTTTTCCCGTGATCTACGTGTGCAATAATTGCGATGTTTCTTATTTTTGACATAATTGTTATACGCTTTAATTTGAGGCTGCAAAGGTAATACCTTTATGTGCATTTCTAATCGTTCAACGGCAATAAATTTTTGGAATTTGTTTTGTCGGTATACTGCTGTTGCGTAATAGCATTTCAGCAGAAAAGTAAAACTACCTTGCCCTGCTTGTGAATAACTCCATTTTCTCAATCTGATTTTTTTATGTAAGTTTGCAGATTAAAATTTTAGACGTGGAACATTAATTTCAGACATGGAACATTCATCTATTCTCAGTAAGCCAATAGCTATCCGGAACGGGAACAAACCGTTCGCCGTTCATCGTCATTTCCGGATGAAACAGATTCTATTAACCGCCTCTTTGCTGATCTTTTCTTCTTTAACGATCAAAGCTCAAGACAGCATCTCCGAAGCAGATAAAATAGATCTCACAGCAGCGATTCAAACAGAAGTACAACTTCCGAATCCATCCGAAACGGAAGTGTCCGATACTTTTTATCGGCAATTAAAGACGAAATTCATCGAAGGTAATCCCTATTTCATGAGTGTCATCTCCCTCACACTTGTTTTGGGACTGGCTTGTTGCATCGAAAGAATCATCTACTTGAATCTGGCTGATGTGAACAGTAAAAAACTCATCAAAAAAATAGCGGACGCCTTGGAGAGAGGAGATATAGAAGCAGCCAAAGACATCGCCCGAAATACTAAAGGCCCAGTCGCCTCCGTTATTTACCAGGGATTGATGCGTATAAACCAGGATATAGATGTGATAGAAAAATCGATTGCCTCTTACGGCAGCGTGCAGATCGGATTACTGGAGCGAAACTTTTCATGGATCAGTCTCTTTATTGCAATGGCTCCTTCTTTGGGCTTTCTGGGAACGGTGCTGGGGTTGATACAAGCTTTCGACGATATAGAACAAGCCGCCAACATTAGTCCTACCATCGTTGCCGGCGGAATGAAAGTTGCGCTTATCACTACTGTTGCCGGACTTATCGTAGCATTGGTGCTTCAAGTATTTTACAATTATCTCCTCAACAAAAACGAATCCATTGTGCATAGAATGGAAGATGCATCGATTTCACTCTTAGACATCATCATCAAATACAAAACTCATTACGGTGCAACGCAGGTATAAACACGAAATTCCGGGTATTCATTCCAGTGCGGTGGCCGATTTATCTTTCCTGTTACTGATATTTTTCATCGTCACCATTTCCTTAGAGCCGGCATGGGTGATGCCGACCCGTTTGTCGCCGCCTGTGCCGGAAAATCGACAGACGGCTCCTATAAAAATCAAGGAACGGGATTTTCTTCCCATTTATATTGACGACGAAAATCGGATCTTCTGTCGTTCCATTGCTATCAAAGCAACCGAGCTAAGGACTTATGCTAAACATTTTATCGAGAATCCGGATAACGATAACGACTTGCCGGAAAAAATTGCCACAGACATTCCGCTTTTAGGAACCGTAGATATCACGCAGCGCCATATTATCGCCCTGTCAAACGGAGAAAAGACGTCTTTTCAAGCCTACATATTCGTGCAAAATGAATTAATTGCCGCCTATAATGAACTGCGGGAAGAACTGTCGCGGAAAAAATTCGGCAAATCCTATAACGCCTTAACCACTCCCGAACAGGAAGCTGTAAGAGGCTATTATCCACGAAAAATTTCCCGTCCGGAAAAGACAGATAAAGGAGGTCGTTCATGAGTAAATTCAGAAGATCCAACAAACCGAGAATATACTCTACCAATACAGCTTCCGTTCCGGATCTGGTTTTTACTTTGCTGTTTTTTTTCATCATCCTCAGCAACGTCGGCGATGAAACGCCTCCGGTAAAAGTGAAGTTGGAAGAGCCGGTTGCAACCGCATACAACGCGAAGGACAAAAAGGCGCCGCATATCTACATATACATCGGCAAAGCGATCGAAAATCATTCACGCGAAAATCATTCAAATGAAAAGGAGACAAACACCTGCATACAAATCAACGGCCAGTGGGTTACTTTACCCGAAATTAAAAGCTATTTCCTCCGGATCAAGTCCGGACACTCGCTTGCAGAACAGGCGCAAATGACCGTTTTCATACGCGCCGACAAAGACACGCCCATGCACGTTATTCATGCAATAGAAAAAATATTGAGAGAAGTCGGCGTGTTGAAAATCAATTATGCCGTAAGAACGAACCATTGACATTCTCCAGGGCAAACGCACGAAATTCTTACCTCTGCGTTATGAATACTCATTACTTAAATTTTCGTGCGTTTACCCTGCGTATTTTTTGAAATTAGCACATCGTACATCAAGATCATTTTCGGCTTTTTCCGGAAATATTTTGTCTTTTTCCGAAAATTATCCGGTCATTGGAAAAAACATCCTAATAATTTGGAAAAAACGGCATAACCGTTTCTTGATTCATTATATTACTTTTGCCGTCTATATTCATTGTTAAATTTAATATTCAGAAAGATGGCAAAATTATTCAAAGTTTTAGTAGAACTCTATGAGTTACTGCTCACCACGCGCAAAGACGACCGTTCGGGTCGTGTAGTATCCACCGGTTCATTGCGAATCGACGATTTGATAGCGATAGCCGTTTCCCGGCGGTCGGACATCAACGCCGCGACCATGAAAGCTTCCTACGAAATACTGAAAGAAGTAGTGTTGGAGGAAGTTTGCGGCGCCAAACAGGTAGAATTTGGCCTGTCGCATTACGGGCTTGGCGTCAACGGCGTTTTTATCGGCGACCACCCGGTATGGGACGGCAAAACACACAGCCTTATCCTCCACGCTTCCGCTACGGCAGAAGCGCGTATGGCATTAAAAAACATCGAAGTCGATGTATTGGGAATGGCTCAATCGGGCATATTCATCAATTCGCTAACCGATGTGGTGTCGGGCGAAATCAATACACGTCTCACGCCGGGAGGAAGCGTCAACCTGGCGGGCGCCAGAATCAAGATTGCCGGCGACGCCCCGAACATCGGACTGCATCTGACGGAAATCAATACCGGTACGATAACCGATATTCCGGCCACTTCGGTACCTGTCAACGACCCGTCGAGAATAATCTTCATCGTTCCGACAGATTTACCCGCCGGCGACTACAAGCTGAGTATCATTACACAATTCTCGCACAGCACTTTATTGAAAGAGCCACGCACATGTGTATTTGATTATATCCTCTCCTGCATCGCATGACGGAGGATACTTGCCGGCATGTACAGTATGTACGCGCAGACGAATACAAGGTGTACGCGCAGGCGAATACAAGGTGTACGCGCAGGCAAGTACTGCATGTACGCGCAAGCAAGTAAGCCAATTATCGACTTGCACGCTTTATTGTGTAGATACGGAATTTTATTAAAAAGAATAAAGATGAAAAGATTATTATTACAATTTTTGACATTTGGCATTTGCTGCGCAGGTTTATGTGTAGCAGATTGTTGTTTACCCTGTTCCGCAGGGAATTTACTATGCCGTCATAACGACGATTTTACGTCGGTAACAAATACATACAAGGAAGGTGTGTTCCCGCTTGTTTCAAACGGGACGGCAGCCGCATTGGTTATCGACCCGCTGGATGCTGAAGTTGTATCCATTGCGGCTGAGGCTTTCAGCGGCGATGTACAGCAGATTACCGGCATTAAACCTGTAATCTTGGCAGCGGATGCAGCAATGTCCCTGCCGGCAGCGCCCGTCATTATTGGTACGCTCGGCCAATCATTATTCATTGATTCGCTGGTTGCATCAGGGAAAATATCTGCCGCAGACATCGGCGGAAAATGGGAGAGTTTTTGCATTGCGGCCGTAAGCAGCCCGTTTGATGGAATAAGCGAGGCGCTGGTTATTTACGGAAGCGATCCGCGCGGCACGGCATTTGGCGTGTTTGAACTCTCAAGAATGATGGGCGTTTCTCCTTTGGTCTGGTGGGCGGACGTAGCGCCCGAACAGCAAGCGAATATTTATATTACGCACGGGGAAAGTATTTTCGGACCTCCTTCTGTTCAATACAGAGGATTATTCATCAATGACGAGGATTGGGGACTGCAACCGTGGGCGGCTAAAAATATGGATACCAACATAAAAGATATTGGCCCTAAAACTTATGCGAAAGTATTTGAGCTGCTGTTACGCATGAAGGCAAACTACCTTTGGCCTGCCATGCATCCCAGCACCAAAGCATTCTGGTACTATCCCGGAAATCCCGAAATGGCAAGGAAATACCATATAGTATTAGGTTCAAGTCATGCTGAACCCTTATTGAGAAACAATGTTGATGAATGGGCTAAAAATTTCACAACAGAGTATGGTATGCCTTCGGGAGATTGGAATTGGGCAATTAATAGCACAAATATTACACGATATTGGACGGATAGAGTTATTCAATCTAAAAATAACGATGCCGTTTATACGGTAGGTATGCGCGGAATACATGATAGCGCTATGCCCGGATATTCGGATAACGAATCTAAAAAGAATGCATTAAAAGACGTAATTGCGACCCAACGTAACATTCTTAGCACAAATCTGGGAAAGCAGGCCTCTAAAATACCCCAAATATTCTGCCCCTATAAAGAAACGCTGAGTTTATATAAGCTGGGATTGAACCTGGCTGACGATATTACGATAACATGGGCGGATGACAATCATGGATATATAAGACAGTTGTCTAATCCTCAAGAACAGTTAAGAGGAGGGGGTGCAGGCGTTTATTACCACATCTCATACTGGGGAGACCCCGCCGATTATTTATGGCTTTCGTCAGTCTCCCCGTCACTTATCAGTTATGAGTTATGCAAAGCATACGAATTGAATACCCGGAAATTATGGGTGATTAATGTAGGGGATATTAAACCCGCCGAAATGGAATTTCAGTTTGCGATGGATTTAGCTTGGGATATAAATGCATGGAAACCCGAAAATGCACAATCATATTCAAAATATTGGGCTGAAACTACTTTTGGCAAAGAATTTAGTGAAAGTATTGCCAATATAAAAAATGAATATTACCGTTTAGCAGCTTCGGGAAAACCCGAACATTTACACTTGATTACATACCCCGATGAGGAAATTGACCAACGGATTGAAGATTACGGCAAACTGGTTGAAGCCTCAAAGATTGTCGAAAGCCAAATCCCGGCACGGTTAAAAGATGCTTATTTCCAATTGATAGCCTATCCCGTTGAAGCGGCAGCCAGCATGAACGAAAAGGCTCTTTATGCCCAAAAAAGCCTGAAACTTGCATCTCAAGGCGATAAAGACGCTTTAAGTTTTTCGGGCAAGGCAAAAAGTGCTTATCAAAATATCATAACATTAACCAATAAATACAATAAAGAAACAGCGAGCGGCAAATGGAACGGGATAATGGATTATGCTCCCCGCAAACTTTCTCAATTCTATGAGCCAACTGTTGCAACGGAAAGTTCGATAAGCGGCAACGGGATTCCCGGCGAACACGAAAGCATTGTAACAATAATACCGGTTGATAGTTTTACAAACAAAAATGAAGCCGGATATACTGTTTGCTCTATTGCCGGATTAGGTATCGGTCAAAATGCCTTGACCGTTTGGCCTCTGAATCTAACGGCTTATAATCAGGAAAATATAAACAATGCTCCTTATGTAGATTATACCATACCGGCAGTTGAAGGAACAAATAAAATTGAAGTAAGGTGTCTTCCTACATTTCCTTTATACGAAGCGGTCAAGCTGAGGTATGCCGTATCCGTAGATAATGCCGACCCTGTATTTGTCGATATTACCACATCGGAAGGAGCAAGCCAATGGTCTAAGAATGTACTGCAAGGTTTTACCAGTCAGGAAATAAGCTATCAAAGCGATTCCGATAAAGAAATTAACCTTCGGATTTACTTAGCCGACCCCGGTTTGGTATTAAGCGCTGTCTATATTAAAAGAGGGTATGCAGACCCATTCACCGAATATCTAAAAAATCCGAGTTTTGAATTAAAAGCTGATGGTGAACCCGGCGATGGCTCTGTTGTAAGAGGCACCCCTTATGGCTGGGAACAAAACGGCACAGTTCAGGGAAATTCATACGGAACAAGCAGCGACGCTTCGGATTTTGATGGAAATAATATTTGCTGGTATAATGTGAATCAATCCCCTTTTGCCATGCCCGACGGTTTTGAACTTTATCAAACAATAGAAGGTCTGCCTGCCGGAGAATATGCGGTAAGATGCAAACTTGCCGTCATGACAGGCTATCAAACCAACGTCCGGCTGTTTGCAAATAATTATGTGCAATATTACGGAAGCGCATCAAACTATGTAAATAATCTGACAGACGGGGAAGTGAACAGTTTTGCCGGATGGACGCCTGCTTCGGGCATGACCAAAGCATCCCTGAAAGATATGGCTGTAAAAGTCATTATCTATGAGAATGATTCTCTTAAGTTGGGAATACGTTCAAGCAACAAAAAAAGCGATGGATCGGCAGGTACCGGCAGTAATGCTTCCAATGTGCATGGAGGGTTTAAAGTTGACCATTTCCGTCTGGAATGTTTGAAATTGTATCCAACCAGAGAAGCTACAAAAGAAACCTTGGATTCTTTAATCACTGTGGCTCGAGAACTTTATCGAAACACCGGGAATGGGAATAATTTGGGAATATATACTAACGAAAGCCGTACTGTTTTTAATGGCTCAATAGATGAAGCTCAAATAATATCAAACAGTGTGCAATCTTCTATAAATAAATTGATCACTGAAATAAACAGTTTATATGACGCGATATCCGTTTATAAAAAATCTTTTGTTTCGTATGCTCTTATGTATTTAAAAAATCCGGGATTTGAATATGAAGCGGAAGATACCCCTTTTAATGCTACGGCAGTAGTAAGAGGCAAACCTTATGGCTGGGAACAAACAGGAAGTATCCCCGGCAATTCTTTCGGTATAAACTTTAAGGATGCCGTGAATTTTGAGGGTAGCGGTTATTGCTGGTATAATGTTAACGAGACACCTTTTGCCATGCCTGCCGGTTTTGAACTTTATCAAATTGTCAGCGGGTTACCTGCCGGAGAATATATTGTAAGATGCAACTTGGCAACAATGGAAAATTATATGACAAATGTTCGTTTGTTTGCCAATAATAATGTTCAATATTACGGACAGGAAACCGACTACGGAAGTAACCTGACAGCGGGAGAGGTGAATACTTTTGCAAGCTGGACAGGAGCTGCAAACATGACGAATCCTGCTTTGAAAGAAATGTCGGTAAAGGTTGTTATTCAAAAAGATGAAACTTTAAAACTGGGGATACGCTCCGGCAATATGAAAAGCGACGGTTCCGCTTCAATCGGATTAAATGCGTCCAACGTTCCCGGAACATTCAAAGCAGACAACTTCCAAATCGAGAAATGCGATGTCCTGTCATCCATAAACGCAGAAGCATCCGGCAAAGAATTTATCCGAATATCAACTGTTGAAAATACTGTTTGTATAGATGTAAACAAAGTATTTAATCATGGCAATATCGCTTTATATTCCATAACAGGAAAACAACTTCAAAATAAAGTTTTATTGGAAGGCAGAAATTATTTGAATATTAATAGCAAAGGCATGTACATTATTAAGATAGCAATTAATAATGAACAGTTTATCGAGAAAATCATAGTAAAATAAATATCTTTTTTATTCACATTAAAATTAAATCTTATGAAAAGTCATTTAGTCTTATTTGTTTCCATACTATTTGGCAATAGTATGGTATTTGCTCAGGAATTGGTTAATCCTGATTTTGAATATGAAGCGGCAGGCACCGCTTTTAACGGTAGCACAGTCGTAAGAAATACGCCTTATGGCTGGCAACAGACAGGTACTGTTGCCGGTAATTCTTTTGGCATTAACTTTAAGGACGCCTCAAACTTTAACGCGACAGGCTATTGTTGGTATAGTGTTAATCAGTCACCTTTCGCCATGCCTGCCGGTTTTGAACTTTATCAAACAATAGAAGGACTGCCTGCCGGAGATTATATTGTACGATGCCGGTTGGCAACAATGACAGGTCTTATGACAAATGTCCGCCTATTTGCCAACAATAATGTGCAATACTACGGGAAAGAAACCGACTATGTCAGTAACCTGACAGCGGGAGAGGTGAATACTTTTGCAGGCTGGACGGGGGCTACAAACATGAATAGCCCCACATTACAGGAAATGTCTGTAACAGTTAGCATTACAGAAGGAGAGGCGTTGAAATTTGGGATACGCTCAAGCAACATGAAAAGCGACGGTTCCACCCCAAACGGCTCAAATGCATCTAATGTTCTCGGAGCATTTAAAGTTGATTATTTCCGTTTAGAAAGTAAATCAACAACAGCTACTCAAGAACAGATAGACGCTTATGAAGCAGCTTTGGCTAACGCCCTAAACAGCAAAACAGAATTGCTATCGCTGTCGTCCGGTCTTGACGCATTAAAAGCTTCCGGTACAACAGACTACGGCAAATTTGACGCTACGCTAATAGACATTGTAAAAGATGCCGGCGATGTATATACCTCCGGGCTATATACTACAGCAAACAGTGCAAGCGATGTGGTTGACGCCACAACAGAACTCTCAAAAGCGTCAGGACTGGAGCATAACTTTTACATAGGAAACGGAGCAACGCTTACAACAGGATGGTATAAGGTCAGGACGATTGACAACAAGTATTTAACATTAGATAACGGAATTAAATTTTTGGATGAAATAGCCGATTCTGAAAGTCAAATATGGTACATCAATTGCATCCTAAACAACAATAACTCCCGTTTTGCCTTCTATTCGCTGGATGATTTAAAAAAGGGTACAAAAACCGGCAGATTTATAGAAGGTTCAACTTCTTCTCCCAAGTTTGTGGGTTTATGTCCTTCCGGTGATATTGAGGAAAAGACTTCATATATAGTCAAGAGCGGAGGTAGCGGCGACCCGACTATAACAGGTATTAGTAGTGACGGAGCAATAAGTTATGGAAATTTAACTGCAAAAAATCTTCAATATCGAATTATTATAGAATCTTTAAGTTTAGGGGGAACCGCTCAATTAGCAGACGAAGAATATAAGATTTCTTTTAACGGAAACGAGATTGCATCTGCTTATGAGGTAATTAACAATGAGATAAAAATAAACGGAACGGTTTATCCGATAACAAAGTACGGAGACATGTATGCTATTGGAAATAAAACTTTAGGTTATCTGATTTCCGACGCACTAACGCCGGAGACCTCAGACGAATTGATTGACGCTATGCCTCGTCCCTGTTTTACTTTTACAAAAAAAACAGAAACAACTACCGGCAACGAACATCTCAAACCTGAGTATAACGAACATCTCAAACCTAAGTATTATAATCTGCAAGGATTGAAGGTGACTCAACCCTCATCCGGTATATATATTGTAAAAACAGATGCAAAAGTAGTAAAGGTTATTGCAAAGTAAGCGAATATTAAAACTTGTTGCAATGGCGCAAAGAAAGCAACAGTAAAATAATCGGATCAAAATAGTAAAGGCGGATTGGTTTCCGCCTTTACTGCTAAGCGGGAAACCGCAAAAACGGTCTTTGAAATATTGGGTTACACGATTTTTTTGCAGGGCAAACGCACGAAATTCTTACCTTTGCGTTATGAAAACAGATGACTGCCGGGCAAGGAAAGGCTATGCGCCCGAAAACCTTGCTACACTAAGAAACCTTGTCTTACAAATTATCAGTGAACAATCGGACAGGCTAAGCCTGAAGAAACAAAGACTCAAAACTGCTTACGATTCGGAATATCTCAAAATGCTCATTACTTAAGATTTCGTGCGTTTGCCCTGGATATTCTCAGCATACAATTCGCTTTTCAATAAATTT
Source organism: Dysgonamonadaceae bacterium (assembly GCA_031263685.1). Classification (GTDB taxonomy): domain Bacteria; phylum Bacteroidota; class Bacteroidia; order Bacteroidales; family Azobacteroidaceae; genus JAISFI01. The sequence continues at coordinate 21,241 of JAISFI010000103.1, forward strand.
TCTCCAAGAAAATATCGAATATCAAAGTAGAATAAGCGGGAATACTGCCGTTTGCCGACGTTCCGTAAGCCAAGTCCCAGGGAATCCAAACACGCAGACGTTCCCCTTCCCGCATGTTTTGCAAGGCAATTTTCCAGCCGCTGATCACGGAAATTCCCGTACCGGTAGCGCCACTGGGAAGCGTGTAAGCAGATCCGTCTATCTTAAACGTCATGGGAATGTAGGTAGCATCTTCAAATACCGTTCCGTTTATTAACCATCCCTTGTAGGTGACGGTTACGATGTCGGTATACTTGGCCGTATCTGTTCCGATTACATCATCTGCTTTATTCTGTTTTTTGCAGTAAACAGCGCCGGGGCCGCCGGGAATGGAGACCTTGATAAAATCGGCATCAGTAGCGACAGAGTCTGCAAGTGCATTGAAAGCATTTTCATTGGCCTGCTTCCACGCATAGTCAGTCTCGTCATCATTGCTTCCACAAGCTGCAAGAACAGCCATACAACAGATCAGCCACAAAGGATATAGCATCTTTTTCATTGGACTACAATTTGTTTGAATAAATTTTTCATACTCACCTTATCGGTGATAATTGCGTGTAATTGATCAATCGAAACCCGTTCCTGTTGCATACTGTCCCGGTAGCGAATGGTTACACAATGATCGACCGGCGTATCATGGTCAATAGTAACGCAGAACGGCGTTCCGATAGCATCCTGACGACGATACCGTTTGCCGATGGAATCTTTTTCATCATATTGGCAGTTGAAATCGAACTTTAAGGCATGGATGATTTCTTCCGCTTTTTCAGGCAATCCATCCTTCTTTACCAGTGGAAGAACTGCCAGTTTTACAGGCGCCAAAGCTGCCGGAAGCCGCAAAACGACACGACTCTCTCCATTCTCCAGCATTTCTTCATCATAAGAGCCGGACAGAATACTCAAAAACATCCGGTCTACGCCAATCGACGTTTCAATAACGTAAGGAACGTAAGACTTATTCAGTTCCGGGTCGAAATACTGCATCTTCTTCCCCGAATATTTTTCGTGACTGCTCAAATCGAAATCCGTACGCGAGTGGATACCTTCCACTTCTTTGAAGCCGAAAGGCATCTCAAACTCAATATCGGTAGCGGCATTGGCGTAATGCGCTAATTTATCGTGGTCGTGGTAGCGGTATTTGTGTTTGCCCAAACCAAGCGCCTGGTGCCATTTCATGCGAATTTCTTTCCATTTGGCGAACCATTCCAATTCTTCGCCCGGACGGACAAAGAATTGCATTTCCATCTGTTCAAACTCGCGCATTCGGAAAATAAACTGACGGGCAACGATTTCATTCCGGAAAGCTTTCCCTATCTGCGCAATACCGAAAGGGATTTTCATCCTCCCGGTCTTTTGTACATTCAGAAAGTTGACAAAAATTCCCTGAGCAGTTTCCGGACGCAAATACACTTTCATTGTACCATCGGCCGTAGATCCCATTTCGGTGGCGAACATCAGGTTGAACTGGCGCACTTCCGTCCAGTTTCTGGTACCGGAAACAGGGCAAACAATCTCGTAATCCACAATGATTTGACGAAGTTCCTCCAAATTGTTTTCGTTCAACGCTTGCGCAAAACGAGTGTGCAATATTTCTTTCTTCGCCTGATTTTCCAGTACGCGGGGATGGGTCGATACAAATTGTTCCCGATCAAAAGCATCGCCGAACTTCTTCGCCGCCTTTTCTACCTCTTTATTGATTTTATCTTCGTACTTCGCTATTTGTTCTTCGATAAGCACATCGGCACGGTAACGCTTCTTGGAGTCTTTATTGTCGATCAGTGGGTCGTTGAATGCATCCACATGTCCGGAAGCTTTCCAAATAGTCGGATGCATAAAGATAGCAGAATCAATGCCGACTACATTTTCATTCAATAGCGTCATACTGTCCCACCAGTACTTCTTAATGTTATTCTTGAGTTCCACACCGTTTTGGCCATAGTCATAAACCGCCCCCAAACCATCGTATATTTCGGAAGAAGGGAACACAAAACCGTATTCTTTGCAGTGTGATACTATTTTCTTAAAAAGATCCTCTTGTTGTGCCATAGCTACAGGGAATATTGTAATAATTGATTTTGAGCATGCAAAGTAAACGATTTTTTTTGTATTAACGGTAAAAATTAAATGAGAATTTACAATAGTTACTTCCCCCTCGTTTCTCAATGAGGGGGAAGAAAGTTTTGGTTTTTCGCTAAGATATGGTTTTTTTTATTACTATGGATATAGTTATTTAAGTAATTCAGTGCAATATATAGTACCATTATGGGCATGTTTGGGGTACGCGTTTTACCCCCAGATAAATCCGGAGGTTATTCACAGGAGATGCCAACAGTGTTTCCTCTCGCACATCTTTCGATCGCGTTAATAACACTTCAAAAAAAGAATTAACTGTTTTTAGTAGGATTTGCACCTTAGTGCACCAAAAACAGATGTGTGTGTGTGTGTGTGTGTGTGTGTGTGTGTGTGTGTGTGTGTGTGTGTGTGTGTGTGTGTGTGTGTGTGTGTGTGTGTTTAAGAAACTATTTGAAGCCTCCAAATAATTTCTGTTAAAAGAATACAAATTCATGTTATTTATTTCCACAACCATCAGAATACTCGTTTAACTCCTGGTTTCTAACTTTTTTGTTTTAAAAGCTTGCGGGCAAAGGTAATACAAAAAATAAAACATTCAATTTTTTCGTATTAAAAACGCATGTTAAAAAATTCAAAAACTAATATTTCTGCAATCCTGCGGATTACAGGAAAGCTGCACATCCACTAACCTGAGTGCGGTATAAGGATGAAGCTGTCTCAAAAGCACATTTCATCGTCATTGCGAGGTCGAAGACCGAAGCAATCCAATTCACTAACAATGATTTATGGATTGCTTCGCTTCGCTCGCAATGACGAAATGGAATTTTTGACACAGCCTCAGGGGCTGAATAGTCACATTTACGTTTTATTCCGTAACTTTGAAACTTTCGTAATTGGAATCGGTTATTTCATAAATATGCTTGCCGACGGGTACCGGTGGCTGAGGAAGATTCATTGCAGCAATTTCGGCTTTAATAGCATTGACGTCTGCTTCAGTCACGACGAACCAATCGGTCGCATAATCGCTTACCTT
>JAISFI010000139.1 GCA_031263685.1 Dysgonamonadaceae bacterium
ACGGGCGACTTCAATACCGCCGGCGGCAGTTGGGCGCTTTACGACAATACAACGGGGTCTTACAACACCGCCAGTGGCGATTATGCGCTTTCCCACAACACAACAGGCAATTTTAATACTGCTGTCGGAGCTTATGTAAGCGTCAAAGAGACCGATTTGAGCAATGCTACAGCCATTGGCTATTTGGCTACGGCGACTTCAAGCAATCAGGTCAAAATAGGCAACGGCAGCGTTACCAGCATTGGCGGCTTTGCCGACTGGACTAATTTTTCGGACAAACGGGCAAAGAAAAACATCCGGACGGATGTGCCGGGACTTGTCTTTATCAACCGCCTGCAACCGGTTACCTACACTCTCGATTTGGACGCTGTAGATGGCCTGCTGAAAATCGACTAAACAAAAAAATCCGGCAGGGATGAGGTCGAGCAGCCCATGTCTCAGGAATTGATAGCGCTCGACAAAAAGGCAAGGGAAGCTAAGGAAAAGCGGATACAGACCGGTTTTGTAGCGCAGGATGTAGAAGAGGTCGCCCAAAGCATCGGTTACGATTTCAGCGGCGTGGATGTGGACGAAACAGGCATCTACGGATTGCGGTATGCGGAGTTTGTTGTTCCCTTAGTGAAAGCCGTGCAGGAACTCAGCGAGCAAAACGACCGGCTGCAGGCGCAGGTCAATGAACTGACCGAACTGAATGAAGCGCAACAAAAGGCGTACCAAGAATTAAAAAAAGAAATAGAAGAATCAAAAATAAAAAGATAAGATCATGAAACGAATCGTAGAAATAACATTCTTGATAAGTATTTTATCAATATTTGCAGGGTGTTCGCAGGAAAATGGAAATGAAAATTTGAACCAGCCACCGTCAAACAGCGCTGATTGTTTTTATACCAGGGGATTTGTTGAAACTTACAGGGATGCTATAGCGCATGATGAAATTTTCTTTGTTAAAGGGGAAGTTACCGCCAGCGGCAGATATGGTAAAAACGTTAAAATTATAGAAGATATAAAAGGAAATTTTAAAGAAACTCCTTCCATAACTTTATGGAACCACTGGGAATTTGGCGTTGCAGATTTGAACTGTGGCGTCGGCGGCAGGATGCTTGTTTTGATGTCAAAGATCGGTGGTACTTCTGACTCTTGGACGAAACAAAGAATCGGCGATTACTGCACTATGGACTGCAGCGTTTCTACCCTTTTATTTTCGGACAGGGGAGAAGTAACGGGATTCATCAACACGCACGGTGAAAAAATAACCGTGCCGTGGAAAGAACTGCAGGAGTTATTATCATCCTCCTGTCGGTCGAACAGGGATTTTGTAGAAACCTTTCATGCCAACATTGGCAGGGAAAATGTTTTCTTCATAAAAGGTACGGTAATGACTGATGAACGATTTTCCTGTGGAATAAAAATAAAACCTGTGAAAGATTTGAAAGGGAACTTCGAAGAAGATGCCTCCATTGTTGTCTGGGGTAAAGGTGATCTGTCCAACAGCATTGATTCTTTTTATCCATATATTACAGATCAAAGTCATGGGGCTTATTCTTTATACATGTTGATCGAGCAGATTGTTTCGGCTGATGTACCCTACTCCGATAGAAGAAAGGGCGACTATGCAACGATAGATTGCGCCTGTTCCGTAATTCCTGTAAACTTGACAGAGCAGTATCTTGGAAATGGAGAATTTGTCCGGGTTGGAGGAGAATGGATGACAGGTGAAGAATTTGAAGAGAGATTTAGTGTGCAAAAACAGGTTCAACAGTAAAACGAAAAAATATGAAGAAGTTAGTTTTATTTCGCCCAATGAAGATCCCCGGATTGAGGAAGAAAAAACCGAAGAATGAGCGATCAGCGCCTTTTGATAGCTGTCAGGGACTCCATGCACGCTTGCAAGGGTCGCTTGAAAATGATCGGGAGCGCTTTGCACCTCTGCAAAGCATCCGTAATTTCTGTCGGATATGGTTTGCAAGCTTGTAAAGCATATCCGTACACGTATTGGAGGTGTTTGCAAGGCTGCAAAGTATCTCAATACATGTTCGGAAGGTGTTTGCAAGGCTGCAAAGCATTCAAAAAAGTTTACGGGAATAGCTTGCAAGGCTGCGAACTGTCTCCAACCGATTCCATGAGGTCTTTGCAAGCTTGCAAAGCATGGATGAATGATTTAAGTAAAATATGTATCAAACAGGGAAAGGCGATGTAGAATCCGGGACTCGCTATTCCGGTTTTTCTTCCGGCTGGCGTGCCATTTGATTGATCCGATAAGGTGAAACATGAATCTTGCCCCGGATTAATTCAGGGACGTTATACGATTTCATCAACCAAAAGCTGTGTTCAGGATCCTTTTGTGGCAGAAGGAATGGTTTGTGAGCCGTTCCGTTTTCGTCTACCCATGAAAAATAGGAGCGGGTATATAAGCCGTCTATCCGCCGACTGCTGAATACAAACCATCGACTGTTGGACGACCAGGTGTGATAGCTTTCCGTATCGTTGCTATTTACTTCCGGAAGGGTGGATAGTTCTCCCGTAGCGAGATGTAGAAGATACAAGTCGGCATCCTTGTGCCAGATAGAGAAATTGCCATAACCCGATTGGGTGAACAGCAGATATTTCCCGTCGGGCGAAACTCTGGGAAAAGAAATGCTTTTGCCGGTTTTGCGTGCAGAGATGATGGTATCTATTTGGGTACTGAAAGATTGGGTTACCGGATCGAACCCGATTCGCAACAGGTTGTATTTTAATCGGTCATACTGGTCGGGCATGGATAACGAGTCGGCGGAGCAGAAATACAGGTACTGTCCGTCGGGTGACCATGCCGGAAAAGTTTCAAAATGCGTCTTTGACATCAACAGGTTATTTTTCAGCAATTTGTTTTCTTCAATGTCGAGTACTACGATGTCCGATTTGGCATCCCATACTTCCACCTTTTTGTTTTTAATTGCATGGAAATTCTGCCGTGTTACATTTGTTGAAAACGCTACAAATCTGCCCGATGGGTGCCACGATGGGTATACCCCGCGCGAAACAATCTGTTCGGTTCCGGTATCGAGTTTACGGAGCTGTCCGTTTTGCCAGATCATGGTTCCCGCATGTATGTCCCGCATGTGAAAAAGCATGGTATTGGGGTCGTTCCGGCAAAAGGAGTGGCAGTTCATACAGTTACCATCAGTTAACCGATTCGTGATGACGGGCGTTTCATCAAACGATTCGAGGCAACGCTGGTAAATACCCATGTGTTTCCAGATGACATAACCGGGGTCTATCAAGCGATAAGCAAGATAGCTGTCAATTGGGTCGGGCGCTACATGAATGTCAAAGGAACGAAACCTAACCCATTGTCCGGCGCGTTTTACAGATATTTCTATCATCAAAGTTCCATTGTGATTGTTTTGGAGCATCTTCTTCCATTTCTTTTCCGGGAAACGAATTTTCTGTTTTGAGTTCATGGTGATGGGATTCCCATTTTGGGGAATACAATTCATTTTCACGACTTCCGTATTTTCTTCCGTTACCATAAAATTTAACGGAGCAATATTTGGAGGGACTGTTACGCCGGCATAATCCGGAAAAATCTGCGGGTAACGATCTTCCATATGGGCGGTTTTATCCTGTTGCCTGCAACTCGCAAATATGAGACAGAGGCAGGAGATAGATGCTATTTTTACCAATGACTTCACAGACTCATTCATTTATATTTGCTTGAGGCATCCAAAAATGGAAATAGTACCAATAAGTATTTCCAAACTTCTTCAACAATGCCCTCTTTTGTTGTTGGGGGTACTTCGAATAAGCTTGAAAAACCTCGGAATAGTCGTTAAATCGCAGATAAGTCTCTCTTTTGATAGGGTATTTTTGGTAGGTTTCTCGATCAGCTTCATGCATATTCAGGTACACCAGAACAGCCTCTTCAAATACTGCCGGCAGGGATTTGTAATCGTAGTCGGCTGTCCGGCCGATATGATCCATGAACTCACTGATATTCTTGGTAAGCAGGTAGTACATCATCATATACTCAAACGCCATTTTATTTTCGGGATGTTCGTCAAAAAACAAAGGTAGATTAGCAGGGGCTTTCCGCCCCGAAAGGAAATCATTTTTTACCCATTGGCTTCTTTTTTCGCTTACCCATGACAGGTTTTTGATATGCTCCTGATCCTTCAGCAGGGATAGGTGTTCCTTTGCCCAGCCTCGATAAAACAGGCTCGACTTTAAGATGCGTAAATATTTTTCGGCAAAGGCATAGTCTTCGTTAATAATAGCTGTCTGCACCAGCCGCTTCAGCAGGCGTGGATTTTCACCGTTTTTGCTTGCTGTTAGAGCCTCAAACGCCCAGTGATTGGCCTCGTTTGTAAATCCCAGATGGTAGAAGACCTCGCTTCCGGCTGCTGCCGTGAGGTAATCGCGATTCCAATCCAGAAACAAACCATTTGGACCGGTTTGCCGATAATCAAAAAAATGATCAAGCATTTGGCCCGTTTTGTGCAATGCTATATTGGTATAATATGTTACCAATCGGTTACTTGTGGAATATTGGCGGCTAAGGCGAAGCACTTCCGACCAGTTTTCGCACGATATTTCGTAATCCATCTGCAGCATCAGGGTTATCCGCTTGTCTACTACACGGTATAAGCCGCATCCGAGGAAGGCGGATAAAACTGTTAGCGACAATGCAGGCCAGCGCCAGCCTTTCATTCCTTTGGCCGCATGGTGAGTCTGCATACCGGCGAAAAAGCGGATACATAACAACATGACAGGAACAAACAGCCAGGAAAAACCTGTAAATAACCGGATGATCCTCTTTTCCATGTAAGGAAAGCCAGCAAAATACGCTTCGCTCCATGGTGTCGTATACAATATTTTGCAGGAGAACCAGGGCAGTATGCCGACAATGAATAAGTATATGCCTGAAATCGAATATTTGATTCTGTTTTTGGTGAAAAGCAGTTCGTCTGCGATGAATAGAACGCCACTCAGCAACATGGCTGCCGGCGCAAAAAAATATAATACGATCAGTGCGATGATCCCGGTAAGATAACGAAACATCGCCGACGGTATACGGATATAACCTGCAAAAACAAATAAAGCACCAACCAATGATAGCAACCATACCGGTTCAAACTCATAATCATACATCATGATGCCGTATGCTGCTGCAGGAAATAAAGGGAACAAGGCAAACCGGCCAGAAATGTCGTAATGCCTGAAAATAGCATTGATGACGGCATATGTGGCAAGAAGAAGCACGGCAAAGATCAGCGCTCCCAACCAGGGGTAGTAAAAAAAGTGGAGCAGGAAATTACTTGCATACAGGCCAAATCCACCGGGTGAAGTTATCAGACGGTGGAAATAGAACGAATGATATTGGAAAAGTTGTTGTTGCCCGTGGTAGACGAGCTGGTAACGGCAGTAGAACAAGAAAAATACAAAGGTGGCAGCAAAAATAATACTTGCTGCTATCCATCCCACCAAACGATATTGATTCGTTATTTTCATCACAATAGGCAACAGAGGGGCCAAAGGTAAATATTTTTTGGGGTTCAGCAATGATCGAAGAAATAATTTTATTCAGCTGCGTCCGGGCGAAACCCGAACAGCGAAACCCTCAACGAGGTTAAACTGTGCGCGGGATGTTTTTGTGCGTTTGATGCCGGGAGGATCTGATGTTGATAACCCTTGCCGCAGGCGCAGCCCGGGGTAGATAAAGCCCTGCTCACACTCAACTTCAAGGGCAATATATTGAGTAGCGCATGGGATTTTTACCATACTTTCCAGTACGATAGCGAGAGCCTGACAGTCGGGCGTCTTTCGTTATCGGAATCCAAAGAGTTGTCGGCGCACGCAGGGTTCTTAGGCCGGATGCCGGACATATATGGGATCGGCAAGCAGGCAGACTTACGCTCGTCGCCTGTAAATTGATAACCGCAATTGTCGCTGTTTTGGATTATCGGCGAACTACAATCGAAAACACCTTTTGTTCAATTTTTTTTAATAATGCAAAGTTATATAAATAAGCTTATTATATGATATACAGGTCTGATTTTTTGGTTTGCAACTCACTTTTTGCGAAAAAAAACCACGAAATATTTGCATATCAATTTCAGATTGCTTTCATTTGCCAAATAATTTTCAGATGAGTATGGAACATAAGTTGTCAATAGTGATGCCCTGTTTGGACGAAGCCCGCACGGTAGGTATTTGTACCGGTAAGGCGCTGGGATTTCTGGCGCGTTACGGCGTGGCTGGCGAAGTGGTGGTGGCCG
>JAISFI010000144.1 GCA_031263685.1 Dysgonamonadaceae bacterium
CTTTTTGCCACCGGGACCGTCAATCCGGTGGTGATATCGGAAGACGCCTGGGAGAAGTGCTGGCAAAACATCCGCCGGGTGAACGTTTTCCTGCAAAATGTGGACAGTGCGCCGCTAAGCGGAAAAGCGAAAACAACCTACAAGGCAGAAGCCCGGTTTTTACGTGCATGGTATTATTTTATCTTAGTGAAACACTATGGCGGCGTGCCGTTGATTGGCGATGTGGTGTACAAAACCGAAGATGAAATTAAAACCGAGCGAAACACGTTTGCTGAGTGCATCGATTACATTTTGTCCGAATGTGACCTCAGTGCGTCCAGTTTGACGACGGTACGCCCTGCCGGATACGATTACGGACGGATAGGCTCCGGCGCTTGCATGGGCTTGAAATCGCGGGTCTTATTATATGTAGCTAGTCCGTTGTTTAATGGAGGTGCCGAAGTGCCGGCCGGTTATCCGAAAGAATTAGTCGCTTACCCCGAATACGAAAAAACACGTTGGGAAGCGGCCATGAAGGCGGCGCAAGACGTCATTAATTTGAATGTATATGCCCTCTATAATAATAAAGAAGAGGAGTATCCTAAGACTAACGGATATTTTTGGGCTTTTCTGGCGAGCAACAAGGCTGCGCAGGGCGCTCAAAAAGAACTCTTGGTAGAACAGCAAGTGGCCAAAGGCAACTATCGCGAATCATTGTTTTGTCCTCCTTCGCGCGGCGGCAATGGCGGCGGATATGCCTATCAGGAGTTGATTGACTGTTACCCGATGATCGACGGCACGCCTTATAGATACACGGAAGCAGATGAACTGGCCGGACAAAACCCATGGGAAAGTCGCGACCCGCGTTTGTTTCAGTCGATTACTTACGACCAGCATGATTTAAACAACGGAGGAATGAGCTCTTGGGGGCCGGTCGATATTTATTTACGTGAAAACGGCACGCCTTCCGGTCAAGATGCTGTATATACCGGTACGCCTACCGGCTATTATATATGCAAAATGCAGTTTTTCTATCAAGCTGCCGGTAATTTTTGGAATGGCGTTAACCAGTCGCGTCCGCAACTTCGCTATGCCGAAATATTGTTGAATTATGCCGAGGCGGCTACCGAATGGCATGCGCCGGCCAATCCTCCGGACGAAGTGTATGAGGCATTGAAACTCATACGGGAACGGGCCGGCATACAGGCCGGCAGTAACAACATGTACGGCTTGAAAGAAAATATGACCGCCGACGAAATGCGCGAAGTAATCCGCAACGAACGCCGTATTGAGCTGGCTTTTGAAGGACACCGCTTTTTCGATGTGCGCCGCTGGATGATCGCCCCGGAAACCGACAGCAAGATGATGACCGGTATGGAAGTACGGATGAAAGCCAATAAAAAAGTCTATACCCGCTTCAATGTACGGCAACATATATGGCGGCCGGCTATGTATTTCTGGCCTATTCCTTATAAGGAGGTTTCAAAAGCGCCCGATATGAAGCAAAATCCATTCTATTAATCATTTAAAATCAGGAATAATATGAAAAAAACACTACATATCAAACTGCTATCGCTTTTTTGCCTGATGTGCCTTTTAGCCGCTTGCGATATCTTTGAAAATAACAGTACCGGTATTCCCAATGAATCGGAAAAAAATATCGAAGGCGCATGGAAAATCGCCAAGGTTATTCGCAACGAAGTGGATATTACCGCTTTGATGGATTTCAGCCAATTCAGAATCCGGTTTAATGCAGACCATACCTATACGATAGCGCATTATCTGCCGTTTATCGTGAAAGAAAACGGAACATGGAGCCTCGACGATCCGCAATATCCGTTCCATTTGAGTCTGACCGAAGACGGTTCGGCCGGTATGCTTACTACCGCGTTCAATTACCCGGTGATTGGCGGGAAACGTTTCATCACGCTTTCGTTCACCCCGGGATGCCAAAGTCATATTTATACGAACACCTTTGTAATCACTTCTGAAAATTAAATCCGATGAAAAATTTATATCAAATCAAAAGGAAACGGTCGAAGGCAGGTTTTACAGGCTTGCTGTTGGCCATGGTGGTAACGGTGATATCATGCGTTACGCTGGATAGTGTGGTATATGAATCCACCTTGACAGCCGGCGAAGAGGCTACCTTTACAGTGAATATGAGTATTGATGCTGTCGCCGTTGACGGTAATATAAGTACGAGGCTGATATTTTCTTTCCTTGCCCCAAAATCGTGGAATGCCGCCGCCAATACAACGGTTACTTACATTGATACGTATAGCCCGGGCGTGGTGAAAACCATGTCGTTGATTCCTGCGGAAACGGCTCCGTCATCTAAACAGGGTATGACCTGGGCGGCTGCGTTGAGAGCAGAATATGGCGTGGGGCCCAATGTACTCGATGATATGGAGTGGGTGACCTACCAAAGCAATGAAACCTATTCCGTCGGTAACGGCGATAAGCAATCGGCAGCCATCAAGGTGGTGACCAAAGTAGGGACGGACAATATACGGGTTAAATTGGGATTTTATGTCGATCATTCCGACAATGGCTTGGGCGGTAACGTAAACAACAATGCATCCCACGCAGTATTTTATACCGATTGTATCAAAGTACTGAATGGAGAAGGCGATTTGATCGATTTTTGCGAACCGCATTTCAATTTGGTAGTACCGGTAAATGCAACGAAAAACGATATCCTGTCTATCAAATTTCAGGGCGATATTAGACCAAACGACTTGGACGGCATAGATGAAATCTATCTGGTAGCGAAAGCGACGACTAATTTCAATAGCGAATATGAGATAAGTGAAAAATCGGCCAAAACCCGCATGGTTCATGAATCGGGCAAGACATACAGCGTTACGTGTTGGGCAGCCGATTATTTCGGTATTCCCGAAAACGAGGAGATTATTCGTATCAAGTATTATTTTACCAACTCTGACGATAGCATGTCGGTTACGCCAGAGGATGAAGAAGCCGGGACGGGCACGTGGTTTACCAAAACGGTTATATGTAAATAATTATCAATCAGTAAAAATTTAATTTTATGCAGTGTACGAATAAAAATACAAGATATTTGACATTCCTGCTCATTGGAATAGCAATATTCGTGGGAATGGTACCGGCAACGGCTCAGGATGCGGTGCTTGCAGATACATTGGATACGCCTTACGGCGCGGTTTCCAAAGAACGCTATTTGGGCGCCGCGAGCACCATTTATTCCGATAAACTGATCCAAACGTTAAGCCCTTCCCTCCTGCCGGCTTTGACCGGACGGTTGCCGGGATTGTTCATCCATCAAAACAACGGCGCCCTTCAACATCGAACGAACGCCAGCGCTACAAGCGACTTGGCGGGGTGGATACCTGTATGGGGAACGGGCAATTACAGCGATAACTCACAATTCTCTATCGGTTTGAGAAACACGTCGCCGGTAGTGTTGGTCGACGGCGTAGAGCGCGAACTGTTCCTGCTCGACCCGGAAACCATTGAATCGATATCGGTACAAAAAGACGCATTGTCGTCGCTCCTCATGGGAATGAAAAGCGCGCGCGGCATGATGGTCATCACAACCAAAAAGCCTCAAACAACCGGATTACAGCTCTCTTTTACCGCGCGATATGGTGTTGAACAACCTTTGAATATACCTAA
>JAISFI010000196.1 GCA_031263685.1 Dysgonamonadaceae bacterium
TAGGCAAGGAATTTTTTGTACTCGCGAGGAGTCATCTTTACTGTTATTTTGTCCATGATTTATTTATATTTCGAATTACTTAATCGCAAAGTTACGAATAATAATTGAATTTGCGTGTAAACCAATATGTCAAAGAACGTTCTTTGTTGTCAGGCGAAGGCGTTGCGGGTGATTGTTATTCACCGGATAATCACCTTCTCTACCAAATCGGAATGCCGTTTCCCACTTTCGGCCAAACTTACAACGTACATCCCTTTGATTAGCGGGATGAAAGTTTGACCGGAAGCGCGTTCGTCGTGAATCTTTTTCCCGGCAAGGTCGTAAATGTTCACGGAAAAATTCCCGGAACACAGTACGTCTATTCCATTTTTAACCGAAAGTATTTTATATTTCAAAGCCGGCTTTTCGGGCTTTACAAAAGTAGCCTGCTCTTTTCTTAACACCGGATATTCGCCTTCGTTCATGTACCAGACATTCTCAAAATCCCAGGACAGGTTATCGGTATAAAATTTTTTTGTTTTGTAGATTTCAATTGGATGATAATTAATTACATCCTCCGGAATCTGTCCTCCGGGACCTTTGTCGGCGCTGTTGAGATAATTCAAAATGACGCCATTACGGGCATACACCTTGTTGAAAAGTTCAAGTTCATTGTATGCATAGCCTCGCCTGCTGAAAAACAAATTGGACGTTGCCGCTCCGACAGTATCCGAAAGCACAATCACTTCTTCCATTTTTACGAAGTTGTGATTGTCGAAAAAAGCCAGTATTCCCGCAGCGTTTCCGGCTATATGGTCTTTTTGTTCGGATATAACCGAACCGGTTACATATACCCTGCGAATGTCTATTTTTGCGACGGAATTTCCGGAAACGGAATGAGAAAATGCGGCTATTCCTCCGGCGCAGGACGGCGTGTTCATCTCTGTGCTCCGGCTGGTCGCTTTTACACTGGCTGTTACATAACAGTCGTGAATGATGTTGTAATCGGTGTTAGCAGGATTTCTTGCAATTCTGCCCACGATTCCGCCCGCTTCGGTATCGCCTTCTATATTGCCGCTTACCGAAATTTGTTTGATTGTGCTTCCACCCATCATGACGCCCGAAACGCTGCCTACCGTAGTTGTTCCTTTGATATTGACGTTTACGAGATCCATGTTTTTGACTTCTGCATGATTTAAGCGGCTAAAGAGACCTTTGAAACGGCTCTTTGTTGAGATTGTCAGGTTTTTAATACTGTATCCTTTACCGTCGAATACTCCCGTAAACCACTGCGGATCGGAATCGGTGGGGCTTGTCGCTCCAAGAGGAAGCCATTCTGTTCCCGGCGGTATTTCAATGTCGTTTGTCAGGTAATAATCGCCGCTCAGATTGTTTCTTATAGCCATGAAGTCACTGTAACTCGAAACAGGATACGGATATGTATATTCTTTCAGATAATAATCAACATTCCATTCAAAAGGCGGTTTGAATCCGTCCTGTCCTTCTTCATAAGGCGGCAATACGAAAGGCGATTGAATTGTATCGTACTTTTGAATCAAGCTTTTAAGCCGGTCGATTTCCGCTTTGTGCACATTGTTTCCGGCATTGGTCCAGAGGTTTTTATCTTCGTATGGATTTTGAGGATAATAACAGAGGAAATAATCATTGGCAATGTTCACGCTGCTGTTCTTGCCTTTCTGAATAAGTTTGTAATTATTATTTACAATAGCGCCGCAACCGAGGTAAAAATCTCTCTCCATGCTTTGTATTTCGCCCGAAAGCAAAGCGGAAATATCAAGACCGTCAAAGGGACGTTCCGGCTCTCCGGGAATATTCAGCAGGCTTCTGATTGTGGGCATAATATCAACAAATCCGACCACCTGTTCAACGGTTCTTCCTCCCGACCATCCGGCAGGCCAGGAAACAATTGCCGGCGTTCGTACGCCTCCGTCAAATTCCTGGTATTTGTTTCCTCTCAGCGGGGAGTTGGAAGCCGGACCATTGGGTTCCGCACCATTATCGCTAAAAAAAATGAAAAGCGTATTCTCTTCAATTCCGTTGTTTTGCAAGGCTTTTCTGATTTCGCCCATGCCTCTGTCCATGCAGGTAACCATTGCAGAATAGGTTGCTTTTTTCTTCTCTGCTTCCGTCAAACCGTCAAAATTGTCTGTGTATAATGCAATGTCTTCGGTCTTTGCCAGCAATGGCGCGTGCGGTGCATTGTAAGCCACATACAGAAAAAACGGTTCATCTTCTCCGGAATAACTGTTGATGCATTTTACGGCTTCGGCGGTTATCAGATCGGTGGTGTATCCTTCATCATAAGATGCATCCCAATCGTTGTGCCAGTCTAATTGACCGTCGCGTTTGTGCGTGAAATAGTCGAGAGCGCCGTTCAGATGACCGTAAAAGTGGGTAAAGCCTCTTTCCAGGGGATAATATTCTCTTCTGGAATGTCCCAGATGCCATTTTCCGATAATAGCACGATTGCTGTAACCGACCTTTCCCAGCATGTCGGGCAAGGTTTCTTCCTCTACATCCAGTCCGAAATCCCGCCAGGGAGGAATAACGGTTTCTCTCAGTCCGAAACGGTTTGGATAACGTCCCGTCAAAAATCCTGCACGTGTAGGCGAACTGACCGGAGCGGTATAGAAACGGTTCATAACGACGCCTTCTCCTGCCAGCTTATCCAGGTTAGGCGTTTTAATATCACTTCCGTGAAATCCGACGTCGCCCCAGCCAAGGTCGTCGGCAAGGACGATGACGATATTCATCTTATCTTCCCCGCTTTCTGCGGCAACGGCGCCAGAGGCAAGCAACAGGGGAGTTATGGAAAGAGGTAACAGGTTTGATGTTTTCATTTTCTTTTCGTTTACTTACCAATCAATTTGAAAACTTTCCTGTCGCCATTTTTCTTTACTGTCAGGAAATACATGCCTCCAGGAAGCGCCTGCGAATAAGTATCATCCGGCGTATTGATTTGGAAGCGGGCGACCATTTGTCCTTCAACAGAGAACAGAGCGGCAGTGTAACCTTCCAGATTTACTAACCGGAGTATGCCGTTGGCATAAGCTACTTTTGCCGGTTGATAAGCGGCGGACGCTTCGATTCCTGCGTTGATCTTTACTGTAACCCGGCAGGTATCTTTAAATGCTCCATCTACCGTTTCTACGATGATGTTTGCCGTACCTTCGGCGATGGCGGTAACCCAACCGGTTTCCGATACGGTGGCAACCTCGTTGTCGTCGCTGCGCCAGCTTACATCCTGATTTGTGGCGTCGTCCGGTGCAACGGTGGCAGTAAGTTGTAAGGTTCCTTCGATTTCCAGTTCGGCGCTGGTCTCATCGAGAGAAACTCCGGTAACGGGAATGACACGCGGGATTACCGTAACCCGGCAGGTATCTTTAAATTCTCCATCGTCCGTTATTACGATGATGTTTGCCGTACCTTCGGCGATGGCGGTAACCCAACCGGTTTCCGATACGGTGGCAACCTCGTCATCGTCGCTGCGCCAGCTTACATCCTGATTTGTAGCGTCGTCCGGTGCAACGGTGGCGGTAAGTTGTAAGGTTCCTTCGATTTCCAGTTCGGCGCTGGTCTCATCGAGAGAAACTCCGGTAACGGGATTTGTAACGGCAAATTCGTATGCGCCCATATCAATTTGTAAGCCTTGTACACGTCTTTTTCCTGCCAGGTCCAGCAAAATTTCACCGGCATAATCGTCATTACCGGCGTCTATACAAAGCGAGCCTTCGGCAAGCTGATACGAGGCGGCTGCTATCTGTTCGATTTCGGCTGCTACGGCAGTATATCCGATAATCGTCGCCGGTGCGACAAAATCGGGAGTGATTTCGCGCGTCAGCACAACATGTTCGACGTCGTCGCCATCGCTGAACTTCGTGCTCGCGCTTTCTATCGCGCTGTGGATGGAGGCGATTGCCCCGCCGCCGTTGATATTGCCGTTCAGCGCATAGCTGTTGAAAGCCGATCCGTTGTAGTTGTTGTAAGCGATCGTATTGATTAATGTACAGTTGGAATTATTAGCCCCTGTACCGATGGCGCCACCCAGTCCTGTGGACTTGTTGTTAGCCATCGTACAGTTAATCATAATCGCATTCGCATTCCCTCCGATCTGGACGGCGCCGCCATTGCCGGAAGAAGTATTATTGACAAAGAGACAGTTTTCGATGAGCGTCGTACCGGTATGACAGTGAATGGCCGCCCCGTTTCTTGCGTTCGTAGTCTGATTGTTGCGGAAGATGCAGTTTCGCAGTACGGCTCCGTTGTTGGCAAGGATGCCGCCGCCGTTTTCTGTCGATGGACTTGATCCGTTCTGCACGATGACGCCGTCAAGCAGGCAGGGGATGGAATCTCCCGTTACGGTCGTCCGGTTGCGGAGCACAGATACCTGGTTATTCCCGTCCAATATTGTGGGATATGTATGCCAGTTCCTTTCGCTCAATGCCGTTTCGTTTCCGCTGAACCCGCCGTAGATGAACAGTCCCTCGAAATTTACCGGTGCGGTAAGGGAATATGTTCCTTCCTTCAGCCACATTTGACTGTTTCCCACATTGTGTGCCGCCCAATTGAAATCTGCGGCGTTTTCCCACGACTTGCCGTCGCCCGTTCCCGTGGGGGAAACGTAAACGACTTGCTGCTCGTCGTCTATTCCGGCAATCGCCCTGTAAAGCGTGTTTGCCATGATTTTGGCGCCGTTCGTATTCGGGTGAAGGGCTTCATCGGCAATATAATAGCTTCCCTTGCCTTCGAGCGGGGCATAGAGGTCAACGTACGTTACTTCCTGTTCCTCCGATATGGTTTTTATGATGGCTCCCAACTCTTTTACCTTTGTATCCTTGTCCGCATTACCGGGCGTCGGAATGGGATGGCAGACATATATCTCAACGTCCGGATTCATGACTTTGAACGTATCGATGAACGCTTCATAATCGGCTTTGAAATTAGCGACTTTCGGCCAGTTGGCATCCGACGTATCGTTGGTGCCGAGCTTGATGACAAGGATATCCGGTTTCCAGTTCAGGGCAGCCGTGAAACGACCGATATTCCAGTAGGGATTTGCACCATCCTTCAACATGCAGGTTCCGCTTGCGCCGTAATTCCTGACGGCATATTCGTCCCATCCGAGCAATTCCTGGAGGCGCGACGGATATTTGTCGTAGTAAGCCAGCGACACGTTTTCGGTGATGCTGTTGCCGATGCAGGCCACCTTTTTCTTCCCCTTGTTGTTGATGACTTCGGCGCCGGTGGTTTTCCGGAGTTCGGGATAGCCGTCGTTGCCGAAAGTCCATACATTGTTGAAGTCCCAGCGGAGAGTATCCACATAAAACGACTGCGATTTGAAATGGTCGGGTGCGAGCAGCATCTTGCCGGTCACGATCTCTAAACCCGTTCCTCTGTTTGTGACCGTGTGATATTGCAGGTTTATGTCGTTGCGGGCATAGAGATCTTCAAAATATTCCAGACGATTTTCTCTGCTGTAAAAGAGATTGGGCGTTGATCCCTTGATTTCATCGACTGCGACAACCGAGGAAACAAGCTTGACTAAGTTCCATGTGATATAGGAAACGATTCCCGCCGCATTTTGACCGACAGCCGTTGTTGCCGCCTCAATTTTACCGGCTACGAATACCTTCTCTACCAGCAGGCTTCCATTGGAGCGTCCGGCGATTCCCCCTGCCTGCGCACCGGTGGATTTCAGGGTGACATTCACATGGCAGTTCCTGATTACATTATCCAGAGGGTAGGCAACGCTTGTTTGAACCCTGCCGGTGATTCCACCCACATTTTCGGAACCTGTGATGCTTCCTCTCACAGTAACGCGCTCTATCAGCGTTTCGCCCTCCATGGAAGCGGTGACGGCTCCTACCTGTGCGGCAGTGCTGGTGATATTTACCTCGAGCGTCAGGTTTTTAACCGTGGCGTGGGTGAGTGTTCCGAAGAGTCCCTTGAATATGGTTGTCCCTGTTATTTTCAGGTTGCCGATGGTGAATCCTCTGCCGTCAAGCACGCCGGTGAAGGCTTTCGGGGCGACGTCCGTGACGCTGTTAGCGCCGATCGGAATCCAGTTATTTACTCCCGAAAGATCAATATCTGTGGTCAGGTAATAACTTCCATCCAATGGATAGTCGGCGTCTTTCCCGATTTTTTGCAGGTCGGCGGCGCTTGAAATCCGGGTTCCCCCGACTACGCTAAATTCCACTTTGTTGGAAACCGCATCGTAACTGTCGTTGGTGAAAAGACAGGCATAGTAGTTTCCCGCCGGCAACTGATGGTTTTCCCATTCTACCATTCCCGATATTTCGCCATAAACATAGAGGTAATGCGTCAGTTCGTCAACGCCATAGACGTCGCCTTCTTTGTAAATGCCGACATAGTCTTTCGGAGTGCCCGGCCCGTTTTCAAAAAGGAATACAATTTTTTCGTCCGGTTCGACGGCGCTTTTCAGCAGGGAAAGGGAGGATATTTCATCGCCAATCTGGATGTAAACTCTTTCGCCGGGTTCAAAGTAACCGTCCTGCATCAGGTAAGTGATGAAGTAATAGCCCTTTTCAAGATTGGTGGATTGAATACTTAATGTATTGTTTTGTGCAGCAGTGATGTAAGCCCAGGCAGTGGAAGTCACCCCTCCCGCCCCCGGATCCGTCGCGTCGCCCATTTTGTAGATGCCAATCCAGTCGTTCGCCAGCGCGGGTGCATTGGTAAAGCTAACGTCAATGCTTTCCCCTGTTTCGTATTTTGCTTTGTTGGCGCTCAGCACGGGGATGCTTCCGACATAAAAGAGGTCCGTTTTTGTTATTATATCATAACCGCCGTCGCGGAAGATGGCGGCGTAATAGACGCCGGGCGTGGCGAGTTCAAATGTGACAAGCCCGGCTTCTCCCGCTGAATTTTTCCATTTGACGGAAGGGGTAGAGGAACCGGGTGTTTGTCCTTCCTTATATATTCCCGTCCATTGCCCGCTGAGGTTGCTTGCGTTAAGAAAGGAAAGGGAAATCGTTTCGTTGAGGTCGTATGTCTTTTTGGAGGAAGTGATTTCCGGTTCGCCGGCAAGTCCGCCGGTGGTTTCAAACATCAGCGGATCCGACCATTCCGACCATTCTGCGTTTTTATCGCGATGACGGACGCGAATGTAATGCTTGCCGTTGAACAGTTGATGCCGTTCGATGGTTTGCCGGAAGATATTTACATCTTTATTGAGATCAACCAACTGACAGTTGGCGGGATGCGCCCCGTATATATTCTCGAAGTCGCGGATAAGGTCGAACTCCAGCTTGGCGAAATCCACAGAGGCAGCGACCTGAAACTGTACGCTGTTGTTATCAATCCCGCTGGTTGTGGCGTAGGGAGAACTTTCAAACGTGCAGGGCAATTCAATCGGGTTTTCTGTTCCGAGCGGCAGGAGAGCGGGTTTATCTGGCTTTACCTGACCGAATGTTCTGGAAAAAGTATCGACCAGCGTCGGTGCAGCCAGTGTTTCCACCTGATTGCCGATGACCCAGGTTTCCACGTGCATGGAACGGGTTTCGGGATTGAGTTCCACAATCTGGAAGGGCCAGTAGTCAATGGTTTTCTGTACATCGTCGAAATCCTGTTCGGTTGACTGTCCCCAGCGCTGATCCCAGGCAGCGCCTCCGGTGATGATGTGATAGGCGGGATAATCGCGCAACTGTCCGCGGTGATAGAGGTGATGATGTCCGGAAACGTTCATGACCGATTTTTCAGTGGTATTGAGCAGGGGCATCACCTTGTCGCGCACCCAGGGTGAAACGTCCCCGATGTACTGTTCAGCCTGTATGGGACGGTGATTGTAGCTGAATATCCAGTCGATATTGGGGTCTGCTTTGGCAGCTTCGATTACCCGGCTTGCCCAGGCTAATTGGGTGTTGTTGGTATGAACCGCTTCGCTGCCCAGCATCAGGAACAAGGCTCTTCCGACCTGAAAGGCGTAGTAAAATTCGCTGCCGCTCGAAATATCTTTGTAAGTAATTTCATCATAGATGAAGTGTGCGCTGTAGGCGTCCAGCCCCAATGTGCCGTAAGTTTCGTGATTTCCCACGATAGTCATTACCGGCAAATGGGGCGAGAGCGTTTCCGACCGCCTGAAGTGTACCTGTTCGTATTGCGTGAGCGTCCCTTTATCAACCTGGTCGCCTACGTTGGTAATCAGGTTGATGTGGTTTTCGATGGGCGTTCCGTATTTCGATTCGCAGATGGACTTGGCGGCTGTCATGAGCCGTTCGTAGCGGTCGTCGGTCAACTGGTGGTCGCCGAGGATAAGGAAACGGTAAATCCCCCGGTCGCCGTTTTCCGGTTGTGTCCGGAAGCGGTAAACGTCCGATTCGATGCTGCCGCTTACTACTTTGTAACAGTAAGAAGTAGCGGGTTGCAAGCCTGTCAGTTTCACGCTGTGGTAGTAATAGTTTTTGGAATAGCTGTCGCCGGGATCTTTTAAGTCCTGCGTTGTTCCCGAAGCTTCATTAGCGAGCTTGTCTTCGGATAATCCGTAGTAAACTTTACTGTCCGGATTTGATTCTGTCCGCCAATTCACCCATATTGAGGTGGAGGTGGGAGTTTGAAGATAGGGAACCGGCTTCTGCGCCATGACGCCAAGCGTTCCTGCTATCATAAAAAAGATGCAATACGCGATTGTTTTCATTGTACTTCGTGTTTTCATTGATGATATTATTATTATTATTTGAATTTATATTTTGCGCAATATTTACAAATTAATTGCAATATTTGCACACAAAAAAAGCGTGTAAGCCTTTTTGAAATTGGTTTACACGCTTAAATGATTATTGTAATTGAAATTTACCCTGTTAGTCTGACTTCATTGAAATA
>JAISFI010000203.1 GCA_031263685.1 Dysgonamonadaceae bacterium
GAATCTCCAGTTCATTTACACGTTTCTCCTTATTCAGTATTAAAAGCTCCGTCCGGTTCGGGATATCGCCGTTTGAGTTATCTGTTGAAAACTGCTCAATAGAGGGCAGTTGCATATCTCCATCGGCCAGGAAATTGTATTTCAAAGGCATACCCATCAGTACTTTCAGATAGTTCATTTGCTGGCTGAACGTTGCCCGCGTTTTCTGAATATCAACCCTCATGTTGCTGATATTTACTTTCATGCGGTTCAGGTCTATTTCACGGGTAACGTCATGCGACACCTGCAGCGTCATCATAGTATAGATGGAGTCCATGATGACCAGCGTTTTAATGTTGTTTTTCAACAGGTTTTGGGAATACAGGATGTCATAGAAAGCGTTGCCGATGCTATAAATCAGCTCTTCTTCCGTCATCTTGCTTTTCAAGCGGGCAAGTTCACCGGCATTTTTACTCATTTTAATTCCGGTAAACAACCCGGCGTCAAACAGCACCTGTTCCAAATCCAAGCCTGCCGCGGCAGTGTATTTGACGCCCATCTCAACGCCGATATATTCGCCCGGCATCCCGAACATATCGCCCGGAAACATCGAAGTGGCCAGTTTCACATTGTCGGTGGCAGACAGAGAACCGTTTAACTGTGGAAGCAAAGCGCTTTTAGCCTCTCTATACCCGGCTTCGGCTTCCTGTGTTTGAAACTTAGCCTTATGCAACTCATAGCTGTTTTGCACGGCGTATTGCAGACATTCCTGCAAGTCGAATGTTACTTCCTGTGCCGTCCCCGTCAGGGAAATGCCGCCGAGCAACAGGAGCGAAAGGAAAATTGTTTTCAATACTCTCATAGTCCATTTATTTAAAATTGATAATTGTTTATCTTTCTGTTCAACCTGGGCAACTGCATCAAAATTACGACAAACATAGCATCCATCAATACACAAAAGATTTTTAAACTATTTTCATAGTGTCTCAAAAAAAGAATTAACCCGGCAGAAAGATATTTTGCATCCTGAAAAGAAAACCGTACCTTTGTGTGAAAATTTTTCGCCTATGTCGCATTTACCTACTTTTATGACGGATCTCGCATTTATACTTATCATTGCGGGTGTAATAACATTGATTTTTAAGTGGTTAAAACAACCATTGGTATTAGGTTACGTAGTGGCCGGTTTGCTGGCTGGGCCTTACACCAACTTGTTGCCGACGGTAGCAGATATGGAGAGTATTGAAACTTGGGCCGAAATTGGGGTCGTTTTCCTCCTGTTCGCATTAGGTTTGGAGTTTAGTTTCAAGAAATTGATGAATGTAGGATCTACTGCTTTTATTACGGCATTGACGGAGGTCATTTCCATGCTACTGATCGGTTATTGTCTGGGGATGCTGTTAGGATGGTCTTCCATGGACAGTATTTTTCTGGGTGGAATGTTGTCGATGTCGTCGACGACGATTATTATCAAGGCTTTTGATGACTTGGGACTGAGAAGTCAGAAATTCACGGGAATTGTTTTTGGCACCCTGGTTGTTGAAGATCTGGTTGCCATCTTGATGATGGTACTGTTATCAACGATGGCTGTTACCAAAGAATTTGCCGGTGAAGCAATGATAGGAAGTATACTGAAAGTAGCCTTTTTCCTGGTGTTGTGGTTTATTATCGGGATTTTTATCCTTCCGGTCTTTTTTAAGCGGATGCGGAAGTTCATGAATGATGAGACCTTATTGATTGTATCTTTGGGTTTATGTCTGGGAATGGTAGTTGTGGCAACCAAAACAGGTTTTTCGGCAGCATTGGGAGCGTTTATTATGGGTTCCATTTTAGCGGAAACTGTCGAGGCCGAACATATAGAACATCTTATTAAACCGGTCAAAGACCTTTTCGGAGCAATCTTTTTTGTGTCTGTTGGGATGTTGGTCGATCCATCTGTTTTGATGGAATATGCCCTGCCGATACTGCTCATCACGGTTGTTACGATTGTCGGAAAGTCGATTTTTTCTTCTTTCGGCGTCCTGCTGTCCGGGCAACCTTTGAAAATTTCCGTTCAATCCGGATTCAGTTTAGCGCAGATTGGTGAATTTGCATTTATCATAGCATCGTTAGGAGTCACCTTGGGAGTAATGGCAAATTTTGTGTACCCTATTATTGTGGCGGTTTCGGTCATCACGACATTTACAACACCCTATTTCATCCGTTTTTCCAATCCGTTTGCTAACTGGCTGTATCAGGCGTTACCGGATAAGACAATCGCTTATTTGGAAAAATATGCTTCCGGAACGAAAACGATCAACCATGAGAGTGACTGGAAGAAATTGTTGAAATCGTATTTCAGTCGGATATTGATATACGTAGTGCTGTTGGTGGCCATTATGATGTTCAGTTTCAACGTGATTAATCCCTTTGTGCTGGCCAAGTTTTCCAACTGGGGAAGCTGGGGTAAATTGTTGACTGCTTCTTTGACGCTTTTACTGATGTCTCCGTTCCTGATTGCGCTGATTTCTAACCGGACGAACACTCCTCAACTCTTCATGAACCTCTGGAAAGACAGTAAGTACAACAGAGGCCGACTGGTATCGCTGGTCTTGTTCCGTGTATTTATTGCCGTATTTTTTGTTGTGTTTGTATTGATTAAAGGCTTTGGTTTTCAATATCTAACGGTGATTATTATTTCTGTTGCTTTTTTAGGTTTGATCATCATCTTCCGCCGGGATTTGAATCAATATACACGCCTGGAAAAACGTTTTTTGAGCAATCTGAATCAACGGGAAGAAGCCGAAAGAAAACGTCATCCGTTGAAAAGCCGTTTTGTCAACGATTTAGGCGACAGGGATATTCACCTGACATCCATCGCCGTCTCGCCGGATGCTTCTGCCATTGGTAAATCGCTGCAAGAGTTGGAACTGAGAAAAAAATTCGGCGTCAGCGTTGTAAAAATAACGAGAGGCGACCGAGTGATTAATATCCCAGAAGGAAAGGAATGTCTGTATCCGCAAGATAAAGTAGTTTTAGTCGGTACGGATGAACAATTGCGTTTATTGCAGCAACAATTAGAGTCGATTCATGCTTCAGACACATCTCAGGAATACAAACCGGTTGATTTACGCTCATTTACGATAGAAAAAGATTCGCTCCTGTCCGGCAAAAGCATCCTGGAGTCGGGCATCGGAAATGAATATAACTGCATCGTCGTGGGCATTGAACGCGGAGAAACTTCGTTAATGAGTCCCGACCATTCGATTGTCCTTGAACCTGGAGATTTGATTTGGGTGGTCGGAGAAATCGAAAATATTCAGCGCTTAGTGCAGGGAGGCAGTGTGAAAAATTAAGCAAGTGAAAAATTAAACATTGAAAAAGCCTGAAACCCCGTCTGGAATGAAACGTTGAACGTGAAAATAGAACGACTATCCATATTGAATTTCAAGAACATAGAGCAGGCAGCATTGTTTTTTTCTCCCAAGATGAATTATTTCTTCGGAAATAATGGAATGGGCAAGACGAATTTGCTGGATGCACTTTTTTACCTTTCTTTTTGTCGGAGTTATACGAATTTGCCCGATTCGCAACTCATCATGCACGACCGGGAATTCAGCGTTTTGCAAGGTTCTTACCTGCTGAACGAACAGACGGAAGAGATTTATTGCGGCATCAAACGGAAATGCCGTAAACATTTCAAACGAAATAAGAAAGAATACGGCAAGCTTTCCGATCATATCGGTTTTTTGCCGTTAGTCATGGTTTCGCCGTCCGATACGGATTTGATTCAGGGAGGCAGCGAGGAACGGCGAAAGTTTGTCGACATGATTATTTCCCAGTATGACCGGGAATATCTTCACGCCTTGATCGCCTACAATAAAGCCTTGGAGCAACGCAATTCGCTGTTAAAAAACGGCTTGCAAGACAATGCTTTACTGGAAGTTTTGGATGATCTGATGGTGGACAATGCCCGACTGATTCATGCGGTGCGTCAACATTTTCTTCAGGAATTTCTTCCGATATTCAAGAAATTTTATCAATTTATCAGTCAGGACGGCGAGATCGTTGACTTGAAATACGAATCGCAGTTGAATCACGCCGATCTCGCCGAGTTGTTACTCCATAAGCGAGAAAAAGATAAATTATTGGGATACAGCACACAAGGAATCCATAAAGACGATTTTCATTTTTTGCTGGGCGATTATCTGATGAAAAAAATCGGCTCGCAAGGGCAGAGTAAGACTTATCTGATTGCCCTGAAACTGGCTCAGTTTGATTTTCTCGCCAAGGCAAACGGCTCTTTACCCATCTTACTGCTGGATGATATTTTTGACAAGCTGGATGCCCAACGGGTAGAACAAATCATTACACTGGTATCGGGAGATACTTTCGGACAAATTTTCATCACCGATACAAATCGGGAATACCTGGATGAAATGTTGCGTAAACCGGATCACGATTACAGGCTGTTTTATGTAGATCGGGGCGCAATCAAAGAATGGGTGGAAAAAGAATGAGAAGAACAAATACACAAGCTATTGCCGATTTGTTGAAAGATTTTATGTCGGAAAATCCTCAACTGACTGTGAAACTGGCGGAAACCCGTTTGATTCAGGCCTGGGGAGAACTGTTAGGGCCAATGATTTCACGTTATACAACCAATATGTATGTGACTAAAAAAACGTTGCACGTACAAATATCTTCTGCCGTACTTCGCCATGAATTGATGTTGTGCCGGGAAAAACTGATCCGTGATTTGAATGAAAGAGCCGGCATGCCAGTCATCAATGATATAATTTTATTGGGATAATTTTAAACCGCGCGCAATATAATTCACATAAAGCATTTAGATTTTTCTCTCTTAAAAAACCATTAACCATCTAACAATAAATATTTTATACAAACAAACATTTAGATTTTTTTTGCAGTCGGAGAAATCGCCTCTTTTTCCATTTACATTTGTTCAGGTATTTACGAAGAATACCGTGAAATAAACAAATTTACAATATCATGTACGAAGCAAAACAAAATGTCATGAAAAAAAGTAAAAAACTAATTTTCAAGAGGCTACAACAAACCTGTTTGTTACTCCTTGGTTTGTTGTCGAGTTTAAATGTATCCGCTCAGAATTTGAAACAAATTACCGGTACGGTTTTGGATGAATTCAACGAAGCGGTAATTGGTGCATCGGTCACAGAGAAGGGTACGGCGCGTGGAACGGCGACCGATGTTGACGGCAATTTTAAGTTATCCGTTGGAGAAAACGCCGTGCTGGCAATCTCTTACATCGGATATGCTACGCAGGAAATTCCGGTTGGAAATCAAACGAATTTCAGGATTGTACTGAAAGAAGACACCAAGCTGCTCGAAGAAGTAGTGGTGATCGGTTACGGTACCGTTAAGAAAAGCGACGCAACAGGATCGGTCGAATTACTTACAGCGAAGGACATGAACAAAGGCCCTATCGTAACCGCCGACAACCTGATTACAGGCCGTATGCCGGGTGTACAGGTTATTCCGAACGGGAATCCGGGAACAGGTTCGCAAATCCGTATTCGCGGCGGCGCTTCCCTGGACGCAAGCAATGACCCGCTTATTGTTGTGGATGGACTGCCGTTGAAAGATGCATCCATCTCGCAAATCAATCCGAACGACATTGAGACGTTCTCCATTTTAAAAGATGCTTCGGCGACGGCTATCTACGGTTCGCGTGCATCAAACGGCGTCATTCTTATTACTACCAAAAAAGGCGGCGACGGCAAATGGAAATTCAATCTTGATCTGCAAGCTTCGGTGATGACTTTGCCGTGGAAAGTAGAATCGCTCAGTCAGCCCGATTTTATTAAAACCGTTGAAGACTTTTCGGCGTCTTCGGCTGCCATGCTGGGTTACAATGGAACGATGTATAATACAAATTGGCAGGACGAAATCTTTGGCACGCAGTTCGGTACGAATGTCAACTTTTCGGCGCGCGGCAAAGTGAGCGACTTTATGCCTGCACGTGTAACCGTTGGCTACAACAATACGCCCGGCTTGCTGATCACCTCCGGCTACCAGCGTGGAAACGCAAGTATTGCCTTGACTCCGTCTTTCTTCAACAATACCTTGAAAGTGGAATTTAATGCAAACGGTTCGTATGAAAAATACAATAAAGCAGACGAAAACGCTATTGGCACCGCCATTTTCTTCGATCCGACGAAACCTGTTTTTGTGACCGAAAACGGACAGCGCGACCCGAACGGAAAATATCTGGGCTACTATGAATGGGGCGCCGATTATGACGTCGCGAACAGCAGCTATCCTTACAACCTCCTTTCAGGACACAATCCGGTGTCCCTCTTGAAGGAAGTTGACCATACTTCCGATGTTAAGAAACTTTGGGGAAACATACAATTTGATTATACTATTCCTTTTATATCAGGTCTAAGAGCGGTTTTGAATCTCGGTCTGCAAACAGAAAGATGGAACGAAGACTCCAAAACCAATCAAACGGCTGCTACCATTAATTCCGTAAACGGTGTAAATACTCCCATTGGAAGCGAATGGCATAATAAAGGCAAATCGACCAATAAATTGCTTGATTTCTATTTGAATTATAACAAATTATTCGCCGAATCTTTCCGTTTGGATTTGACGGGCGGTTATTCCTATCAAAAATATAATGTCGGAACAGAAAACAACAGCGGCGATATTTTGAAACACGCAGTGAATACGGAAATAGAACTTCCCAAAGATATTACGTACACTCCCAAAGTGCTGATTTCGTTCTTCGGACGCGCAAACCTGTCGCTCTACGACAAATATTTATTGACGTTGACCGTTCGTAACGACCATTCTTCGATGTTTGCTCCCGATAAACGTTCGGGTGTTTTTCCGGCGGCAAGCTTTGCCTGGCGTGCCATTGAAGAATCGTTTATGGAAAATCAGGAGGTGTTCTCGAATTTGAAACTCCGCCTGGGCTGGGGTATTACGGGACAACAGGATCTTTACGGCGACGAAAAAGTAAATATAAACCGCTATTTACCGCTCTACGGATTGGGCACAAATGCCTATTCACAATATCCGATGGGCAGTGTGAACGGTTTCCCGGTGTATCCGCTGGCATACAATCCCGCTTTGAAATGGGAAGAAACGACAACCTGGAACGCAGGTCTGGATTTCGGTTTTGGAAAAAACCGTTTCTACGGATCGGTCGACGTTTATTATAAGGAATCGAAAGATTTGCTGGCCAACGTTCAGATTCCGGCAGGCGTAAACTTCGCAAACCAAATGTATATGAACAGCGGAGCGTTTTCTACCAAAGGAATTGACCTCGGTTTAACTTACGATGTTATTCGCAACTCAAAAAAAGAAGCCTTCAATTGGAGCGTTTCATACAATGTTTCTTTAAACAAGCTGAAAATTATCGACTATTCCGAAGATTCAAGCAACGAACGGGTATTTATTTCGGGCGGCGGCGGCGGAATCCCGATTGCAATCTTCCAGTTGAATCACGCGCCCTACACCTACAATGTTTACAGGCAGGTGTATGACGGAAACGGAAATGCTATTGAAGGCGTATTTGAAGATTTGAACGGAGACGGACAGGTAGATAGCCGTGACAGATACCTCTTCCACAGTCCGAATCCGACGGCAACCATGGGATTAGCTACCAACTTGTCGTACAAAAACTTCGACTTCTCCATGTCGTGGCGGGCAAGCGTCGGAAACTATATTTACAACCAGATAGCATCCATGAATTCGTACCGCAAGCAGCTTGACCCCTCCGGCAGTTATTTGCACAATATTATTTCCGGTAAATATTATGAACCCGACGATACGAAACGTGTTTCCGACGAATGGATTGAAAACGGTTCATTCCTGAAATGGGATAATGCAACCTTGGGCTACAACTTTAACATAAAAGGCCTGGACATGCGTGCTTACATTTCGGTACAGAACATTCTTACGATCACGAAAGCAAGTGTAAATGACCCCGAAGTAGCGGTTAGCGGCGACGGAAAACTCGATCCGGTAAAACCGGGCGTAATTAGTAATTTATATCCCCGTCCCCGCACATTCATGGTAGGTTTGAATGTTAATTTTTAATCTTTTAATTTTTATTGAAATGAAAAATATAATTAGAATAACAAAATATGCGGCCTTTGCCGCTGTTTCGGCACTTGTCCTTCATGCTTGCATGGACGATTTGGACGTCATTCCCGAAGACCCGTCGATCATTACCGATCAGATTTTCAAAGACAATCCGGGCGCTTACAAGCAGAATCTTGCCAAGCTTTATGCCGGTTTGGCAGTGAGCGGACCAACCGATGCCGGATCGTCCGACATTCAAGGCCTGGACGCCGGTTACGGACAGTATATGCGCGCCTATTGGGTGATGCAGGAAGTTACCACCGATGAAGCCGCACTCCACTGGGGCGACGCCGGTATTCCCGAACTGGTAACCGGAACCTGGAATGCATCCAATCAGTTTATTCGCGCCATGTATCTTCGCATTGCCTATCAGTCGCGCGTTACAAGCGAGTATTTGAACGTTACGGGCGAAGACAAATTGAATGACCGCGGACAGGGCAGTATGATTCCCGAAGTAAAAACATATCGCGCCGAAGCTCGCTTTCTTCGCGCATTGTCTTATTTCCACGCGATTGACCTTTTTGGAAATTTTGGTTTCCTGGATGAAAATACGGTCTTGGGAACACTGCCGGAACAAAAAACGCGCGCCGAACTGGTCGATTATGTAGAAAGTGAATTGCTGGCCATTATCCCCGATTTGAAAGATCCGCGTACCAATGAATATGGACGTGTAGACAGGGCGGCGGCATGGTTCCTCCTGGCTAAACTTTATCTCAACTCGCAGGTTTGGGCGGGAAAAGACCGCAATGCCGACTGTATCGCCATGTGCGAGAATGTCATCCATGCCGGATATTCGATCGGTGCAAACTACAATGAACTCTTCCTTGCCGATAACGATAAGAACAGCAGCGCCGGCGAATATATCGCAGTTATTCCACAAGACGGATTGCATTTGCAGGCCTACGGCTGTATGACTTTCATTATTCAGGCGGCAACATTGAGCGGCGACTCGGCCGGCTATATGGGTAAAGAAGTTCCCGACAACATTCAGGTTAATTGTGGTGTAGGGGGCTGGAATGGCGCAACCATCCGTCCGGAACTCTACACCAAGTTTGATGTTGCCGATAAGCGCGCCATGTTCTTTACTTACGGGCACGAACTCGACCTTACCGAATTAAGTTCCAATACAAAATACGGCTACGGCGTGACCAAGTTCCGCAATGTAACATCGACCGGCGTAAACGGAAGTCACGGAGATTTTGTCGATACCGACTATCCGCTGTTCCGTCTGGCCGACGCTTACTTAATGTATGCCGAAGCCGTTGTTCGCAGCAATGGCGATAAAGGACAGGCTGTTACTTACATAAATGAGCAGATTCGTCCGCGTACGGGGCTTTCGGACATTTCGCAAGGCGACCTTACGCTCGATTTCATTTTGAACGAACGCGCCCGTGAACTCTACTGGGAAGGATGGCGCCGTCAGGACTTGATTCGCTTCGGAAAATTTACCGGCAACACTTATGCCTGGCAGTGGAAAGGCAATGCGTACAGCGGTACTGTAATGGCCGACTTCCGCAACCTCTTCCCCCTGCCCGAAGATCAGCTTCAAATGAACAAACACTTGAAACAGAATCCGGGTTATTGATTTATTAACTGCTAAATAATAAAATTGAATATGAAAAAGATTTTAAATATCATCATCGCAACGGTTTGCATCGCGGGCTTATTTACAGCTTGCGAAACGGAACGCGACAATCCGATAGCATTGACGCCAGACAGTTTTGTACTGAACACGCCACCACACGTTTCCGGCATTTATGATTTGAAAAATATGGAAACCATTCAACTTACCTGCTCGCAGCCGGATTACGGCTTTACCGCGGCCACCACTTACCGGGTACAGGTTGCGACAGACGGTGCGTTTCTGGATTTTGTTACGCTTCCTACCTTTTTTAACCGGGCAAAGATAGACGTCAGCGCTTCCGAAATGGCGGTTGCGCTGGTAGGTTTGCTGGGCGTTACGGATGAAGCGGATTTTCCGGCGGAACTGTTTCCCGTTTACATCCGCTTGTCGGCCGAACTTTCGGACGGCAGCCATACCGTCTTATCCAATATCATTGAACTGCCCAACGTGAAGGGCTACTTTGCGCTCGAACCCGTAACAATGCCGGAAAATATCTACCTGATTGGAAATGTTACCGGCTGGAGCTGGGATGCTGCAACCTCAATGGTACCGGTTCATGGAACGGAAGGTAAATTCTGGACTGTTCAGTATCTGGGAAAATCGGGCGACGACAACGCCGAGATTAAGTTTAATACGGTAAAGGCATGGGACGGCGGAAACGCTTTCGGCATGAAAAACGCCGATATTGACAATGCCTCTAAAACGCTGGCCGGCATTTCCGGCGATGATAATATCGTTGTCGGAAATCCGGGCTGGTATATCGTAGTGGTAACAACCGAAATATCGGGACGCGATTACGCTTATCAAGTGCAGTTCTTTGAACCGAAGGTTTATTTGTGCGGAAATGCAGCCGGAGGTGTATGGGGCGCCGATGCCGCGAACGTGTTTACGGTACCGGATATTTCGCTGGGCGCCAATGCCGAATTTGTATCGCCCGCATTTGTCGGGACGGTTGCCGGCGAAGGCGATGGCGGCGTTCGCGCCTGTGTGGTTCTTGACGGTCACGACTGGTGGCAGAGCGAATTTATGATATTTGACGGCAAATTGAAATACCGGGCAAAAGGCGGCGATCAAGACCAAGTTGCCGGAAGCGTCGGCCAGAAACTGTACATCAACTTCACCGGCAGAACAGGAAAAATCGAATAAAACCGGATGCAATTCGCAGCCGTCATTGCGAGGTAATACTTATACGCCAATTTTAAATATGTTATGACGATGAAGAAAATATTTTTAATCCTCTCACTGCAGGCCATCGCCTTTGCCGGTTTTGCCGCCGAAATTTCCCGCATGGAACCGGCTTTCTGGTGGGTGGGCATGAAAAATCCCGAATTGCAGGTGATGCTTTACGGGAAAAACATAGGCCGCGCAAGCCTGCAGTTCGAATATCCGGGCGTGCGCCTGAAAGAAGCGGTTCGCACGGAGAATCCCAACTACCTTTTTATCTACCTGGAAATAGGCAGGGAAGCAAAAGCCGGCACGATTCATTTTCGACTGGCCGAAGGTAACGAAACGCTTACCCAAACGTACGACCTGAAAGAGCGGGAAAGCTCGACGGGGATGCAGGGATTTGGTACGGCCGATGTTCTCTACCTCATCATGCCCGACCGCTTTGCCAACGGCGACGCTTCCAACGATGTTTGGGACGGCGAGCCGGTGAACCGGAACGACCCCTCGGCGCGTCACGGCGGCGATCTTGCAGGAATAGCCCGGCGACTGGATTATATTTCCGACTTGGGCGCGACGGCAATATGGCTCAACCCGGTGATGGAAAACCGGATGTATCAGGCCGGCTATCAGGGCTATCACGGTTATGCCGTGACCGATTTCTATTGCATAGACCGCAGGCTGGGCAGCAACGAAGATTATCGCCGCCTCGTTGAGCAAATTCACCGGAAGGATATGAAAATCGTGATGGACATGATATACAACCACTGCGGGGTGTCGCACTGGTGGATGAGCGATCTTCCCGACGGCAACTGGCTGAATCATCAGGATGGCTTCGTGCCCACAAGTCATAACCTGCTGGTGGTTGCCGATGTGCACGCTCCGCCGTCGGAAGTCGACGCCCTGACCGACGGATGGTTTGTGCCCTCCATGCCCGACCTGAACCAGCGCAATCCCCTCCTGGCCGATTACCTCATCCAAAACAGCATTTGGTGGATTGAATACGCCCGCATCGACGGCATCCGCCACGATACGCATCCATACGCCGATTACGGTTTCCTGGCACGCTGGTGCAAAGCCGTTTCCGACCAGTATCCCGGTTTCAATATCGTTGGCGAATCGTGGTACGCCCGTTCGGCGCCCCTCGCCTGGTGGCAGGCCGATTCCCGGCAAAGCGACAGGCAGAGCAATCTGAAAACGGTGATGGATTTCAACCTGATGGCAACTGTTAATCAGGCGCTGACCGTTCCGTCGGATCATCCGAACCCTTTCCGCTCCATTTATGAAGTCATTGCCTTGGATTTTCTGTATGCCGATTTGAACAATATCCTGATTTTCCTCGACAATCACGATACAAGCCGCTTTTTCAAAAAGGACGAAACGGATTTAACCCGTTATAAACAGGCATTGGCTCTGTTGTTGACCACGAGAGGGATTCCGCAAATCTATTACGGAACGGAAATATTAATGTCGGGCGAAAAAGACGAGGGCGACGGCTTCCTGCGCCGCGATTTTCCGGGAGGATGGCCCCACGATGCCGTCGATGCCTTTCGACCCGAAGAACGGACACCGCTGCAAAACGAAGCCTGGAACTTTCTGCACAAACTCCTGCAGTGGCGAAAAACCAGCAAAGCCGTTGCCGAAGGAAAACTGATTCATTACGCGCCGACAAATGAAAACGGCTGTTACGTATACGCCCGTGTGGCAGACGAAGACCGCGTTCTGGTCGTTTTAAACGGCTCCGGCGATACGCAAACCTTTCCGGTCGAAAAATACAGGGAAACGATTGGCGATGCAAGGCAGGGGAAAGATGTGATTTCCGGCCAAACGGTAAATTTAAGAGACAGTATTGTTGTTCCGCCCCAAGGCGTT
>JAISFI010000277.1 GCA_031263685.1 Dysgonamonadaceae bacterium
CCGAATTTATCCACAAACGGTATCTCTACCCAAACGGCAATGCCGTATTTGTCGAACAGTTCGTGGAAATAAGGATCTTGCGGATAATGCGCCATGCGGACGGCATTTGCGCCAATCTCGTAAATCATGCCAAAATCGATGTTGTGTTCATTCTCGGAAATAGCGTAACCCATATCTTCCCAGTCCTGATGGCGGTTTACACCGCGCAGGGGATAGAGATTGCCGTTCAGGTAGAAGCCGGTATTGTCGGCGTGAAAGAAGCGGAAACCGACATAGTCGGACACGGCGTCGATTACGTTGCCGGCATCAGACACGGAGAAATCAACCAAATAACGGTAAGGATCTGTTTTCCCGTTCCACAGGTGCGGATTAGTTACCGTAATTTGTCTGCTAAACTCATAAGAACCTCCGGCAGGAATGTTGACGGCATTTTCTTCCAATGTTTCGATCGGACTGCCTCCCTGTTTCATATCGTTGATATTGAAAATGGGATTTGGCACTTCAGCGATCGCATCAAAAGTGTCCGGATGACGGAATATTGCCTTGAGATTGACGGTTTTCGCTTCACTCGATTCATTCACTACCTTGGCCTTTATCTCCAATGTCGCCGAAGCAGCCGAAACATTCGAAGTCGTCAAATATAATCCGTGCGTTCCATTGTCATTCAAATCGACATGCACGGGATCGGCAACCACTAAAAATATTTTCCGGTAAATGCCTCCAATAAAGGAGAAATCGCCGGATAAGGGACATATATCATCGGCCGATCGGTTATCTACTTTGATTGCGATGAGATTATCACCTGTAGTCAGTTGGTCGGTGATATCGAGACGAAAAGCGTTATAACCGCCTTTGTGTGTTCCTACCGATGTTTCATTGACAAAACATTCCGCTTGTAAACTTGCAGCTAATATTTCGAGATAAACACGTTTGCCGACGTAAGAAGCGTCCCATGGAATAGATTTGCGATACCAGCCGACGGTTCTCGCATAGTTGCCTCCACCATCTTGTGCATCCTTGTCATTCCAGGTGTGAGGAATATTTATGGTAGGCCAAGAACTGTCATTGTAATCTATTTTTGAAGCAGTAGAAAGTGTTGTTTTATTGAATTTCCAATCAGCGCCAATGTCAGTTTTTACCCTGACCCTGTTATTTCCGGAGATAGTCAACGTAAAGCAAAGAAACAACAAAATGAAAAATGATTTTGTTGTGGAGTAAAGAGATATAGAGTGTTGCATTAGAAATATAGTTATTTTTTTCGATTCATAAATAATTAGAACACAGATAAACGGACACTACAGTCGTTTATCTGTGTTCGTGAAGGAGTCGTTTTACAGTTTTCTTGCGCCGTCTTTGATGACGACATCGTATACGAGCGGCTTGATGTTAAACGTCTTTTCGTATGCTTCCGTAGTTTGTTGGATGAACTGATCGTACTTATCTTCCTTGACGAGATTGATGGTACAACCGCCGAAACCACCGCCCATTACGCGGGAACCGGCAACACCATATTCTTTGGCTTTCTCGTTCAGAAAATCCAGTTCGGGACAACTAACGGTATATTTCAGGCTCAAACCGGTGTGTGTTTCGTACATCTTACGTCCGGCGGCTTCGTAATCGCCTTCTTTCAAGAGTTCGCAGGTGTCGAGCAAGCGTTGAATTTCTTCGATAACGAACTCGGCGCGGATATAATCCACTGCGCTTACTTTGTCCGATACTTCTTTCAGCATATCAAGATTAGCATCGCGCAGGAATCTTACTTTCGGGTGTTTAACAGCAATAGCTGCCACTACCCGTTCGCACGATTCGCGACGTTCGTTGTATTCGCCGCCCAACATGTGCGCAACGCAAGTATTAATCAACACCAGGCGATAACCTTTCGGATCGAACGGGAAATATTCGTATTCCAGTGAACGGCAGTCGAGGCGAATCAATGAGCCTTCCTTACCAAAACAGGAAGCAAACTGGTCCATGATTCCACACTTCACGCCCACATAATTGTGTTCGGTAGCCTGACCGATTAACGCCAGTTGAAAGCGATCAAAACCAAGGTTAAAAGTATCGTTCAATGCAAAACCTACGCAACTTTCCAATGCTGCCGATGATGACATGCCTGCACCGAGCGGCACTTCTCCGGAGATCACGATGTCAAACCCCGGAATTTTCGCACATTTTTTAGTCATTTCACGACATACGCCAAAGATGTATTGCGCCCACCGATCTTTCGGTTTATCGGCTTCTTCCAAACCGAACTCGTTGTTGAGAGATACCTTTTCCGGATTCTCGTCGGGAGCATACGCGCGAACTTTTGCCGTACCGTTAGGTTTAATGACGCAGTAGATAGCTTTGTCGATAGCGCCGGGAAGCACGAATCCGCCATTATAGTCGGTGTGTTCGCCAATCAGGTTGATACGTCCGGGAGATGTGTAAACAGCGCCTTCTGCGCCGTACAGTTCTTTGAATTTGTTTTTGATTTTTGTTATATCCATGATCTTTAAATTAATAATTGGCAATTGATAATTAATAATTAACAGTTAACAATTAACAATTAAGTGAGCGGTGAAGCATTCCTAATTATTAATTATTAATTGTTAATTATTAATTCTCGTGTTCATTCTACGGGAATATTTTTGTTCACGTTTTTACTGCCGATCAATGCGTAATAGAGCAAATAAATAAGTCCGGCTACTACGACCCAATAGCTTGGCAGATAACCTATTCCATCCTTAATATCTATAATCCAGTTCTGCAGCAAAGGAAGAATACCGCCACCGCAGACAAGTACCATGAAGTAACCCGAAGCTTTTTCCGTATATTTTCCAAGTCCTTCGACCGCA
Organism: Dysgonamonadaceae bacterium; assembly: GCA_031263685.1. GTDB lineage: Bacteria > Bacteroidota > Bacteroidia > Bacteroidales > Azobacteroidaceae > JAISFI01. The sequence continues at coordinate 2,838 of JAISFI010000277.1, forward strand.
AGATTAAAAATACCGCCCCACATGATGGAAGTGCATAAACCACAAAGAACCAAGAATGCCGCACTGATGGGCATTTGCGTCAAACCGAATGAAAACGATCCTTCGGCGCTACGTTGCAATACCGGCAGATTTACCAGTTTATCAACCGGCGAAAATATGGCAATCAGAACAAAAACAGCAGCAACACTTGATACAATTGTTAACATTGTTTTCGCCGACACTTTAGCGCCTATAACACCACCAATCAAACGACCTGCCAACATTAAAATCCAATATGTTCCAGTTACGAATCCGGCTATGGTGGCTGCCTGCGAACCTATTTCTTCGGCTGTGCCCTGAATTTGCAATACATTCAAATCTACATTCTGCAAAAATTTTTGCAATACATTCGGAATACCTACTTCAACGCCTACATAAACAAAAATACCGATGGCACCAAAAATAAAATGACGGAACGAAAGCGGACCGTATGGCGATTTTTCTTCTTTAACCGCATTGCCAAGATTGTGTCGTTCAGGGATTTTTGCAATAGATACGACGATGAAAGCAAGTGCAAAAATAGCCAGTGCGATGAACATCACCGGGAAAACATCCGAGATTTGCGCTTTGGCAATGTCGCCGACCAAAATACCTACAACCATAATAACGGCAGTACCACACAAAGAATTGAAGCAACCACCTATCTGGATCAGTTGATTTCCCTTGTTTCCACCACCAGCGAGGCTGTTGAGCATGGGATTTACTACGATGTTCAGTAAACACATGGAGAAACCGGCTACAAATGCGCCAATCAAATAAACAACGAATGCCGTATTATTGTCTATCAAACCGGAAAGCGTTTGAATACCGACACCCACGAATCCTAAAGCAATAGCTATAAGCGATGTATACTTATAACCTTTACGTTGTAACAGCAGACCACCCGGTACACCCATAATAGCATAAGCAATAAAGTTCCCGAATACGCCAAGCGTCCCCATCCAGTTCTGTACAGAGAAACTGTTTTTTAATACGTCGCCCATGGGCGATGCTAAATTGGTAACGAACGAAATCATACCGAACAAGAATATCATAATAATGATAGGTATGAACTGAATTTTGTTTTGTTTTTGTGACATAAATTTGTTTTTTAATTAAACGATTAGTTTATGAATAATTTATTTACTGAATTTGAAAACAGTCCGACTTTCGAATACTTCTCCCCGACGAAGCACAACGGAAGGATATTCCGGTTTATTGATGCTATCGGGGAAATGCTGTGTTTCCAGGCAAAGGGCGCAACGTTCGGGATAGCGTTGGCCGTTTTTGGCAATGAAGTTACCGGTTGTCCAGTTGCTGGTATACAATTGCACGCCCGGCTCCGTAGTATAGACGTCCATGATGATGCCGGTCTTGGGCGATTCCACTTTGGCGCAGAAAGACAATTCATTTCCTTTTTTGTTCAGTACGTAAGTATGATCGTAGCCTTTGCCGAAGATAAGTTGCTGGAAATTGTCATTAATACGCAGACCTACTTCCGTCGGTTGACGGAAATCCATGGGAGTGCCTTCCACCGGTTCCGGTTTGCCGTAAGGGATTGCCGTTTCGTCGGTTGGAAGATAAGTATCGGCATTGATTTGCAGCAGGTGGTCGCCCACGTAGGGATCTCCCGCACCGGACAGGTTGAAATAACTGTGATTGGTGAGATTGATAACAGTCGCCTGATCGGTAGTCGCCCAATAGTCGATTTGCACCGCATTGTCGTCTGTCAGTTTATAGGTGACGACAGTGGTCAGATTTCCGGGAAACCCTTCTTCGCCGTCTTTCGCGAAATAGGTGAGTTCCAGCGTTTGAACATCTATTTGCCGGGCATTCCATACCACGGCATTGAAACCTTTGAGACCTCCATGCAGGTTGTTCGGACCGTTATTAATGGCCAAAGTGTATTCTTTACCATTCAGGGTAAATTTTCCTTTGGCAATCCGGTTACCCGTTCTTCCGCACACGGCGCCGAAATACGGTTCCTCAGAGTTCAAGTATTCCTCGATGTTGTTATGTCCCGTCACAACATCTACCAACTTACCGTTTTTATCCGGGACGGAAAGGGAGACGATTTTTGCACCATAATTACAAACGGTCATCTCCAAACCGTTTTTATTCGTCAGAATGAAAAGATCTGTTTGCTTTTCATCAACAAGCTTCTGAAAATCAAGCGCTTTCAAGCCTGTAATCGAACGTGTTTCTTTCATGATTACGTTTTTTAATTTTGAGTATGCAAATATAGTATTTATTTGAGATAAGCTACCGATGTTTTGATTTTTTTTTGATTTTTTCTATTCATTCATCACTCACAGCAGAGCAAATACCGAAGAAGTTACGGCAACTTCTGTAAAAAAAGCAGGCGTATTTTCGCTGTGCAGTCATTGAACTCATTAAACTTTTTGCTCAGTTCGACGAAAAAACGTAATTTTGCAAAAAATATTTTTGGTATGGAAACTCAAAAATTAGACATAGAAACAAAATTTTATCTTAAAGACTGGCAGGAAATCTACAAATTGCATAGAAAAGAACTGAGGTTATAAACTCACTGAATGAATTAAGAATTTGAAAATAGATCTATGAAGCACCTTGTTTTTTTAACCGGCGCCGGAATGAGCGCTGAAAGCGGCATAAGTACATTCCGCGATTCGAATGGACTGTGGGAACAGTACGATGTAATGGAAGTCGCAAGCATTGAAGGATGGTACAGAAATCCGGATTTAATACAGAAATTCTATAATGAACGCCGTGCACAGTTGAATGAAGTTGAACCCAATGAGGGACACAAAATGATTGCTTCCTTGGAGAAAAGTTTCAAAGTTACTGTTGTCACCCAAAATGTCGATGACTTGCATGAAAGAGCTGGAAGTACTCAAGTCATCCATTTACACGGGGAACTGACAAAAGCTTGTAATGAAAGCAAAACAAAAGTATATGAAATTGGAACAAAAGCCATTCATCCGGAAGATAAAGCAGAAGACGGGTCACGACTCCGGCCTTTCATCGTCTGGTTTGGAGAGGCGGTTCCTTTAATTGAAAAAGCAGCCGAAGTTGTTTCCGAAGCAGATGTCGTGGTGATTATTGGAACTTCAATGCAGGTGTATCCTGCAGCAGGGCTAATTCATTATGCAAAAAAAGATGCTCCTGTTTATCTAATTGATCCGAATCCGGTGGATGATTCCTCTTTTCGCGTGGAGATCATTAAGAAAAAAGCCGGTGAGGGGATGGCAATTCTTCTGGAGAAACTTATCTGAACCGGGATTTTTATGTTTAAAATGATTCTCATGATTTTCTTTGCTCTTAAAAAAACATGCCGCGTGAAGCCGAACACGGCTATAAACACATAAGCGCTACACGCCCTGTCCGCTGTAACCCTCAATCGCTCCTTACAATCATCTGAATAACCCCAGTGAAATCAAGGATCGAAATCAATCCAATCGCAGTTCAAACAAAAAAATCTTACCAAATATTTTGTTTCCCATTTTTTTTACATTACTTTTGCGCCCAAACTTTTTAAAAGTGAAAAGTGAAAAACTAAAAGTGAAAAGTTTTTTATGATGGTTGTGGAAATGAGTAATAGTGCTTTATATTTATTTAACGAAAATTATTTGGACGCTCCGAATAATTTCGTAACACACACACACACACACACACACACACACACACACACACACACACACACACACACACACACATCTATATTAAGGTGTAAATCCTATCTACGAAGACCGATAAATACATCGGAAAAGAA
>JAISFI010000286.1 GCA_031263685.1 Dysgonamonadaceae bacterium
CCTTTAAGCATACATTACGACGGGATATCGTCCTCCGGATATATCAGTAAGTTTAAGGCTACATTCGGGAAAACGCAGAAGGATAAGGACAAGATCGAAATGATGGATGCCGTATTTGAAAATATGCAAAAATTTGCCGTAACATCGGCAAGGTGATTTTATCCTTTTTGCCGAACCATCTCCATGTTTTTTTCATTTTTATAAAACAACTAATTTGTATTTTTAATGAAATTACATGGCCTGAATCATTTTATATCATTTGAAGTAGTAGCATACAGGCCAATTAACGAGCCGGTAAACCCTTCTGCCATATTTGTAGAAAGTATATCGCCCGAAACCTCTCCTCCTACATTTTCAAAAGTTTTATTGTCGAAGGAATAATTGAATTTATACTTGTCTCCATCAGCAGTAACTTGAAGTTGAATCGGGTTGATTATATCAATCTTCTTATTTGCAATTATTGTTGATTCACCATTGTTTGTTCTTTGCAATAACAGGTAATAATCGTTATTTTTCTTTGTAATGCCGAAAACATAATTAAATGTTTCCTTTTGATAACATACTATTCCTGCTAAATCTTGCGCTGAAGCAGGTAAATAATCCATCGTAACCGTTGCAGTAAAATTGTTATGCTGTTGCCTGTAAAAAAGCGTTGAAGTGGGCTTGGTTTCCTTTATATCAACATTATACGGATCGATATATAATCCCTTTTTGGTAATGTTTATAAAATCAGCAGCAGGACCTCTTACTCCAATCCATCTGTTATCTAATTTAGCGGCAGTAAAATCATCTTTAAATATAAAATTTCCGTTCGGGATAAATCCGTTTTTTCCTGTTTTATTCGTTACGCCTTCGGGCATTTTCAGTTTTGCCGGTAATGGCTCAAGACCTCCTGCAAAAACAGGAAATTCGCCGCTCCAGTCCACCGGTAACAGGAAGGTTTCACGACCGGTATTTACGCGGTTTGTTTCATTCGGACGAATACCCAGAAATACGCCGTAATATTTGCCGTCGGGTGTTTCAACAAGGTCTGCATGTCCGGCCCAATCCACTTTATTTTTTCTGTCGGCGGGCAAATGCCGTTGTGTAAGAATCGGATTTTTCCGCGCAGGAATATAAGTTCCCATAATGTTGTCGCTGACAAAAACGACTTCGCTGTGATTCCCGCCCGTACCGCCTTCGGCGCACATTAAGTAATAGCGTCCGTTTTTTTTGTATAAATGAGGTCCTTCAATCCAAATGGGCTTTTTCGTTATATCAACTCCGCCATCGACAATTATTTTGCCTGTACCGGGAATGACTTTATCGTTTTCTACATCATATTCCCAAATCTTGATAGCCCGATGCCCCGAATATAATTCTTTCTCGGGCGCATCGTTATGTATAATATACGCTTTACCGTTATCATCGAAGAAAAGAGCCGGGTCAATTCCATCAAAATTCAATTTTATAATTTCGCTCCACCCTTTGGTAGGGTCTTTTGTTTTTACCACCATATTTCCAATGCCGCCGGAAATTTGAGTGGTTATCATATAAAACATATCATTATGCGGATTATACTCAATGTCAGGAGCATATATCCCGCCGCTTATTCTTGTGTTATTAACCTTTAATTGTGAAGGTCTGTCCAACACATGTCCTGTTTGTTTCCAGTTCACCAAATCTGTCGAGTGAAAAACAGGTACGCCCGGAAAGAAGGCAAAAGAAGAACATACTAAATAGTAATCATTTCCTTTCCGTGTAATACTTGGGTCGGGATAACAGCCTTGCAGGATTGGCGAGTAAAATTCATCTTCGAGCAACGGATTTTCACTATAAACCCTGTCATTCCCTTCGTAAATAAATTGAGTAAAAAGAGGCGTATTTTTGGAAGATACAAATTTAAATTTATCCAGTGCGACCGTTTCTTTTGCTGCTGTTCTCGGTTTATGGATAATTAACTCTAAACGTTTAACGGATTCGAGCGGTTCATCAAGGACACGCGCAAGCGTCCGGTATGTTCTGCCGGTTGCGGGCAGCGGGAAATTGCCTAAAACCTTACCTGTATTCGCATTGCGTATCTCTATTGTCGCATCGGAAGTTGAACTTGTATAGGTTAATTCAACCGATTGCACATCGGTAGCATTTATCCGGATATTATCGAACGCAATCAGTCCGCCGTCTTCAAAAACGACGTCCTGGTTTCGATTCCCCGCATCCTGTTCGGACAAACGGACTTGACAGCGATATTGATGGTCGAAATACTCGGCTTCGATTTCTTTTCCGGCAAATTCGGCCCGGTTGAAAAGCGGCTTGTGTACCACCCTGAACCAATCAACATCTATCCATCCGCCCAATTTCTGCGTAGCATAATTGAAAATTCCATAACGGTTTCCGCAAAAGACTTTCAAATTGTAGGCCATCTTAAATTCTTCTCCAAAAGGCTGATAATTTTTGTCGTCGAAACTGTACGAGAAATTCACTTTGTCGGATACGCCGCTTACTTCGGCTCGCAGATAAACAATGCTTGCATTGATTGATACGGAACTTTTTACTTCCTCATCAACAGTCATCTGAAGTTGTACGTCCTTTTTGGTTTTATATATCGTCATCGTGGCGAAAGGCGATTGCAGGATAACCAATCCTGCTTTATCGCCAACCCGCATGTTGGAAAAGTCGATTTTGGCGGTCGCTTGACTGTATGGGCCGAAAATCCGTTGACATATTGTGTTTTGCGCTTTCATAAGCGAATCGGTCAAAGTTGCGGAATGTAAACGCAAGCTGCCTTTTTTTGCCGTTAAGGAATACTTTGTTTTGTCGGGATTGTGGTTGAACTGCCATTGAAGTGCAAGCGTTTGCGAATCAAACTCGTCCGTTGTTGGAAAAGCAGTAATATCCGGACTTGCAACAGGTTTTTTCAGCGTAATATTGCCATCTATCGGATTGCCAGGTAGAGGCCAGTCATCAGCCCAATATACGGGAACTAAAAAAGGAATACGTCCCAAGCCACCGTGGTCCTGGAATATAACGCACCAGTAACTGCCGTCCGGCAAATCGACCAAACAGCCTTGATGTATCACTTTTTCGGCATAGTTTGCCATATCATTCATCACGACACGCTCTTCAAATGGGCCTGTTAATGATTTGGAACGCAGGCAAACCTGATTTCCATAAGGGCCTCCGTAGGTACAATAAATGTAGTAATAATCGCCTGTTTTATAACAACGATTTCCTTCCAGGCCATTGCGATGCGCCTTATAAATCACTCTTTCCCGATTTTTAACGCTTAATCCGTCCACTGAAAGTTCGGTCAGTTTGATTTCCGTATTTCCATGTACAACATATACTCTGCCGTCGGTATCAATAAACATGCCCGGGTCATACAAAAATGCATCTAATTTGTGCTTTTCCCACACTCCTTTGGCGTCAGTCGAAGTATAGATGTACGAACCCTCGGTCAGTGTAGTAAATAGGATGTAAAACTTATTGTTAAAATAACGCAAACTCGTAGCCCATTGTCCTTTTGCATAGCGGTTGCCGCCGTTTAAATCATAAAAAGGGTGTTCCTTAAATTCATCTACGACATTCGATGCAATGCTCCAATTGACCAAATCAGGAGATTCCATAAGCGTTACGCCGGGAAAATAGTGCATACTTGTAGATACCATGTAGTAGGTGTTTCCAACGCGAATGACGTCCGGGTCGGGAAAATCGCCCCATAAAACCGGATTTGTAAATGTACCGTCTCCATTATCGGCGGTTTGCGCTAATATGTGGTTGAAAAAGATTACCGACAGAATAGCAATGTTTGCTGCTGATTTTAATAAATGATTCATATTTCGACTGTATTATTTTCCTGTTTTTTCCCCTGAATGGTTTTAATTGTTCCGTCCGGATTGTATTCCAATTCAACCACTTTCATACTGCGCAGCCACGTCTTTCCACCGGATGGAACGCAGTCGTGATGAAAAAGATACCATTTGCCCCGATATTCCACAATACTGTGGTGTGTTGTCCAACCCACTACGGGCGTGAGAATTACGCCTTTGTAAATAAATGGCCCGTAAGGATTATCGCCGATTGCGTAACAAAGCAGATGCGTGTCGCCTGTCGAGTACGAGAAATAGTATTTGCCGTTGTATTTGTGTATCCACGACGCTTCGAAAAAGCGGCGTTCGGCATCGCCCTGTGTGAGTGGTTTGCCATTTTCGTCAAGAAGCACAACATCGCGGGGCATTTCGGCAAATTCGAGCATATCATCGCGAAGTTTTGCAACTTTTGCACAGAGGGCCGGTTCATTGTCGGCAGGAAATGCGCCGCCTGATTCCTGCGCCTTGTTGTCGCGGTAACGCTGTAACTGCCCGCCCCAAATTCCGCCGAAATAAATGTAGTATTCGCCGTTATCGTTCAGCACGCAAGGGTCTATCGAATACGAGCCTTTAACCGGATTTTCCTGCGGAACGAATTTTCCATAAGGCGTATCGCTTATCGCCACGCCAAGATGAAACACATCATTTTTATTTTTAAGCGAAAAATAAAGGTAATATTTTCCGTTTTTCTCGGCCACGTCGCTATCCCACAATTGCCTGCCAGTCCACGCAATATCTTTAACGTCAAGAATTTTGCCGTGGTCGGTTACTTCTCCGTTTTCAACATCTTCGAGTGAAAGGACGTGATAGTCGCACATATCAAAGTGGTCGCCGTTGTCGTTTTCGGGAATACCGCTTTCTCTGTCGTGCGAAGGATAAATGTACAGTTTACCTTCGAAAACGTGAGCGGAAGGGTCTGCCATATAATCTGATGGGAATAAATATCTGGGGGTCTTCATTTTCTTATTCTGTTGAAAGTTTAATAAGTTTTTCTACCACGGGTTTTGCCCGGTAATTTCGGTCGAATAAAAGCGGGTAGTTGGTGCGCCTCGGAAATGGAAAATTGTTGAGCCACGAGTTGCCGTCGGCAATGCCCCAAAGTGTCACGCGGTCGATATTATCGGCATATTTCAGGTACAAGCCGAACAAATCGAGATAACGTTGCTCAAATTTCCGGTAAACCGAATCGGGCAAAGCGTCGGAGTATGGATTCATCGCTTTTGAAACTTTGTCGAAATCGAAGTTCGCGCTTACATCTGCGCTTTGACTTTTCTGTGGCAGTACATTTACATCAAGTTCGGTAAAATTAACCCGGCAACCGAGCGCGATAAACGCCTGAATGCTCTTCTCGTATTCCGCCATATCGGGATAGTCAATTCCCACATGGCTCTGCATTCCTATGGCGGTAACCTTGATGCCTGCGTCCTGTACTGTCTTTACGAGGCGGACAATACCTTCGCGTTTTGCGGGAATCGCCGTAGAATAGTCGTTGTAGTACAGTTCCATGTCGGGGTCTGCTTCGTGCGCGAATTTATACGCCAGGGGCAGGTAATCTTCGCCAATGATTTGCAGGAATTTCGAGTTACGCAGCGTGCCGTCGTCGTTTACGGCTTCGTTTACCACGTCCCAGCCGCGAATTTTGCCTTTGTAGCGGGTTACGACAGTAGTAATGTGCTCGCGCATGCGCTCAATAAGCGTTTCGCGCGAAACATTGTTCCCGTTTTCATCGGTAAAAAACCAGCGCGGCGCCTGACTGTGCCACACGAGGCAATGCCCGATAAGCGTAAAACCATTATCCTGCGCAAACTGCACAAACGTATCGGCTTTGTCGAAATAATACCTGCCTTCTTTGGGGTGAATTTCGCCGCTTTTCATACAGTTTTCGGCTACAACGGAATTGAAATGTTGCTGCAAAATCCGTACGGAAGCAGTGTCTTTTCCGCTTGAAATATCAGTGTTTATCGCTGCTCCAATAAGGAATTTTTGTTGATACGCGCTTTTCAGCGTTTTTTCGTCTGTCGTGCAGGATATTGTTAATACTGCACTTAACACAATGATTGATAATAATGGAATATTTTTCATATAATAAATTTGTTATGAATGATTGTTTTTTAATTTGCTGATTTGCGAGCGTTTGTCTTCTATTTCATTTCCGTACCGTACAAGTTGTTCGTCGGTGAGTTTATATTTTGAAACGATGAATATCAAAACCAAAACAAGTACGCCCGGAATTGCGCCGAGGATAAGACGAATTCCGAACAAAGCGGAATCGCTTTGAACAGGAATACCGGCGTCGAAACCTGTTATGGAAAGTATCATTCCGGGAACGAAACCGCCAAGTGCAAGTCCGAATTTAAAGAAAAATCCGATTAGCGCATTGGCAATACCCGAAATGCGTTTGCCGCTCTTCCATTCGCCGTAAGTAATAGCTTCGGGAATAAGCGACCAGATAAATGCGCCTGTTACGCAAAAGCCGATTGAGCGGACGGTTTGCGCAACGAAAATTGCCGCAACATTATCAGTCGGCAACAGAAACAAACCGGAATAACCCACAAACGAAATACCGAGCGAAAGGTAAAGAAGCCCTTTTTTGCCGAACTGTTTACGTAACCAGGGCATAAAAGGAAGAATAACGAGCGCAGGCAAAGCCGAAATCACGTTATATGTGCCCACAAGTCCTTCGTCGCCAATGTTATATTTTATAAAATACGTTCCTGCCGAGTTACCGATTGCCATTATTCCAAAAGCGGTAATAAAAATGAGCGAGAGAACAACAAGCGGCGGATTGTTTTGGAGTTCCGTAAACAAATCGGAGATTTTAACTTTGGCGGAGTCCTCTTTTGAAATCACGACACGTTCTTTTGTACCGAAAAACGAAAATAACAATGCACCCAAACCTACAATACCGTAAATAATTATCGTCGTGAGCCAACCGCCATACGCTTCGGGCGAGTCCATAGTACCGGAAAATGCAATCACGATAGTCGGAACGCCATAAGTAATCGCTACTTGTGCCACATTTACAAGCCACATACGCGCTGTTGTAAGAATGGTAATCTCGTGCTGGTCGCGTGTAAGAGCCGCATTCAATGCTCCAAACGGCACATTCACCGCTGTATAAACCATCGACAGCGCAACGTAGGTAATGCAGGCATAAACTTCTTTGCCGGCTTTCCCAAAATCAGGCACAACAAAGCAGAGAATCATCAATGCGGTGAGCGGCAATGCCATAATAAGCATCCACCCGCGATATTTGCCGAAGCGCGTTTGCGTCATGTCAACCAGTGCGCCGAGAATGGGGTCCCAAATGGCGTCAATAATCCGCACGCCAAGGAACATTGCCGCCGCAAACGCAGGGTCAAGTCCGTAAACGTTGGTGTAGAAAAACAAAAGATAAGTCGTAACCGTTTGATAAATGAAGTTCTGAGCCATATCGCCACTACCGAAAGCGATGCGCTCAAACCACGAAAGTTTGTAAAAACCGTTCTGTTCCGAAAGAGTGGACATCTTATTCTTCATCTTAAACGAATGTTATTTGATTTCATCATTTGATATTGTACTGAACGGCGATGCAGGCAATCCTTCCTTATTCCTCAAATTGGCATTGACCGGATTGTTGCCCCATGCATATCTTACGACTGTTGGCCTTTTCACAAACTCGCTCCACACGACTACCCTGTCGCCTTCCACTCTGGCATTCGCCCAAACAAAATATTTGCCATCGGCGGAGATGGCAAAGCCGCGCAAAGGTTCATCGTCAGCCAGTCCGCTACCTGTTTCCGTGAACGAAATTACCAGGCTGTCGCCGCGTAGAACCGTCTCTTTATACAAAGGCCCGGAAGCTACAATTATTTTTTCGCCATAAGCGATGCGGCGCGCCTGCAAAGCCAAGCGATGCCCTACGTCTTTTTTGTTGAGCGGGTGAATGTCGTTCCATTCGCCTACGTCAATCGTAACGGCCATGCCGATGTTCGGAAGCGTCGACAGGGCTTTCCGCTGTACTTCGCGGAGTTCCGCCCACCCGCTCTCCTGCGGCGGGTAGGCGTCGGGCGTCATAAAGTTGGGAAGCTGCACGTATAGGAACGGCATATCGGGATTGTTCCATTTATTCCGCCAGTCCTTAACAAGCGCGGGAAACAGCGAAGCGTATTCCTTTGCCTGTCCGGTATTCGATTCGCCCTGATACCACAGTGCACCCTTGACGGGATATTGGATGAGCGGCGCAATCATCGCATTGTACATACCCGCAGGCCGGGTGGTCGGCATTGATACGGACGCTGAACCTGCCCGCATCGGGGGAAAAGCCGTGAGCCTGCCGATACGATATTTCCACTTGCCTGCCAGATCAATGTTTTCCTTGCCGACAATCAGTTTAAACGGTTTGTCTTCCACAAAGCCACCGCGTCCGGCTGAGTTTTCCACCCGGACGGTGATGACATTGTAGCCCGCTTTCAGCACGCCTGCCGGCACCTTGTAGATGCGAGGCGGATATTGATACGTGGTGTTTCCTACAAACGTACCGTTGATCCATGCCGAGTCGGAGTTTGTAATGTTGCCGAGCCGCAACGTAGCTTCCTGCGATGCCCATTCGGTGGGAACCGTAATGGTTTTGCGGAACCAGAATACGCCGTTGATAGCGCCCAGTCCCTTATCAGCCCAATAACCCGGCAAGTCCATCGGCTTCCAGCCTGTGACATCCACGTCCGGCAGATGCCATTTACCGGCACCTTCGTCCTGCACTACCGGTGGACGAAAGCGTTCACCGTCGCCCTGAGCGTTGCGACCTTCAGACCTTTCGGATCTTTCGGCTTGGTTTTGCTCTATCTGCCGTTTTATGTCGTGCAGGTATTTAGGATAAGGCTGCAAGGCTTCCTTGCTCAGCCACGATTCTATCGCCGAGCCACCCACGGCTGCCTGAATCAATCCGATAGGCACCTTGTATTTGTCGTACAGTTCCTGTGCAAAGAAATAGGCCACCGCCGAGAGAGGCAGGATATTTTCGGGCGTTACGGCTTTCCATTCTCCACCGGTAATTTCCTCTTGCGGGCTTTCAGGAATGTATCCGTGCGGTTCGATAATGAAATGTATCTGCGGATTATTGGCGACAGCCACTTCGTCGGCATACAAGTCCAATACGCGACTGATATATGTCTCCATGTTCGACTGCCCGGAGCATACCCACACGTCGCCTACATAAATATCGTTTAATGTAATGCCGTTAATCTGCATGACATAGGGGCCACCGGCTTTTTGCGCCGGCAGGAAGATTTCCCATTGACCGCTTGCGCCGGCTTTGGCAGTGTACAATTTTTTGTTGAAGGTGAGGCGAACTGTTTCCAGTGGATCAGCCCAGCCCCGGATTTTGAGTTTCGTATCACGTTGCAGCACCATGCCGTCGCTGATTAGTTTGGGCAAGCGCACGGCTGCCTGCAACGATAATCCTAAAAGGAGGATAACGGATAATATAGCTATTCTTTTCATAAGAGGGATTATTTCCAGTATTTCAAAATAAATTCTTTGAATGCCGGGTAGTTCGGGGCGGCTACATGTCCTTCGTGATGGCGGCGGTAGCCGATGTCACCCGACAGATAGGCTTTGTCCGTAATGGGCATGGGTATCTGTTGTCCGTTGTAATTCCACAGGTCGTTCATGATGAGTCCTTTTTTGCCCAACAGTTCGTAGACCGGGCTTGCGGCGACGGCGGTCAGGTATTGTCCGTAGGGGTCTGTCCATGCTTCGCCCCGTTCGCTGACACCGCCGCCGATGAACAGGGGGCGCGGGGCGCAGAGGGCTACCAGCGATTCGGCATCGACCGGCAGATGGATTACTTTGCGGGGCATGTAGCCGTCTGTACTGCTTTCGTCTACGCCGGCATAGCGCATGGCGTTGCCGGCCAGCCAGTGGTATTCCGAATCCCAGACGCAGTTTTCAAGATCTTCGCCCCAGTGCCGGCGCGTTGGCGCTACGCCCATTGCGCCCGACGAACTGGGGAAGGCCGTGGCGATGCGGGTATCGTAAGCCATCGCTACCAAGGTAGCTTTGCCGTAGCGCGAATGTCCGGTAACGGCCACGCGCTTTGCATCCACGAGCGAATTATTCTGTTCAAAAAAGTCGATGAAGCGGCTGATACCCCACGACCACGCCACCAATGTGCCCCAATCGGCAGGTTTGCGCCAATTGCCCTTATTGACGAAACCGATGAGGTAGCTGGTAAGGCCTTCGCCGTTGTCGGGTTGCAGCGCTCCGGCGTTAAAATAAAGCACGCCGATGCCGTCGGGTGCCATCGTATTCCACAGGTCTTCGTCGTTCATCATCAACCGCCTGCCGAAAGCGGAAGCATAGTGAATGATTACTGGGACTTTTGTGCCTTCGGCGATGCTTGCGGGGATACGTAGCGTGCCGCTCAGTACCGGCGCATTGCGAACGCCGGGATAGCCCGACACGTCGATGGTTCCGGTAATTTGGTACTGACGGAAAGGAATAGTTTCCACCGGTCCGCTACGGCTGAATACCTGATTAACTGTTACAGGCTCGCTCACCGTCCATTCGATTTTCAGTTGCGAAGCTTCTTTCGGAATATAGCCGTAGATTTTCTGCACTTCGTCGAATATCGCGGCGCGACGTTCGGGCCAGGTCTGCGCCGTCAGTCCGGTGAGGTCGTGCAGTTTCAGCGGCTTGTAGAATTTCGCGCCGGTGTAGTAGTCGCCGTTCGGCTCCCATGCCTGTACGTAGTTTGTCCATAGACCAAATGCCGAGCGCGCCGTGTTATAGGGCGATTGGTTTGGCGCATTGCCGGACGGCAGTGTCGGATACGTTTCTCCCAGTTGTTCCATCATTTGGTCGTGGTCGAGGCGGGTGGTCATGCCGTCTTGCGGCGGGAAAGCAGGGAAGGGCGAGTGGTTGTTGATGTACTCGCTTTCCGGCGCGCCGAGATAAGTGGGTTTCAGTCCGCCGAAGTTGAGCAGTATTTTTTCAAACACAATGCCCGGCTCGAGTACGCGGATGCGCAAGGTGTGGTTACCTGCTGCGCCAACGGTCATTTGGGTTGCCGTTTTGATAATGCGTTCGCCTTGCCATGCGCCGAGTTCTCCCTGATAATGCCCGTTGAAATTCACTACCGTTTCTTCGCCTCCATCGAACGAGAGTGCATAGCGCAATCCCTTGTTGGCATTAAAGTTTAAGGTGGGAGCGAGGAAGATTTGCACTTCCGCTTCGCCGCCGGCAAAGGCAGTTTGCAGATCGTATTCGAGATAGACGGGCGCGTTCGGTAGCGGATAATCTGCCTGCGGAAAGGTCGTTACCGCCGACCCCATTCGTCCCAGATTCGGAATAATTTCCCAATGAATAGTTTCATCACCTTTTGCGCGGGCAAAGTGGTGCGCTTCGATGGAAACATATCCGTTGCTTTCAATGAAGCGTTTTTCCTTGGGTTCTTCGCGATACACGTATTGAACCTTTGGCAGGATGTTGCGTGGCGGGTCGCTCCACGAGGTATAGCCGATGCGTACCTGATCCATCTGGTGCGCCCACTTGCCACCGGCGATGTCCTTGTTATAATGCAGGGTGAGCAGCGAATCGCGCAGAAAACATTCCTTCACCTTGTTGGCGTAAGCGTTTGCCCGCATGTCGTAGATGGCGGCATACTTTTTATTCAGCGCCAAGGCGTAGTACATCTCGTACAGGTTGCATGTAGCATTGATGGGAAAGAGTACCAATTCGTCGAAAGCATCGTGGTATTCGGCCGGCAACAGGTTGTACATCCGCAGGGCGTCGAGAGCAAGGTTTTTGTACTCGTCGAGCACGGTTTCAAACTCATTGTAATTGTCGAGGCTGAAGGTTTTATCGTCAAGCAGTTCGGGCGTTACGCGGCTGTTGTATTTGGTGTATAAATCCAGCATTCGGGCAATTTCTTTGACGTATCTTTTGCCGAACTGCTGTTCTACCCACGCTTCCGTCCACTGCGAAAGATTTTGCGCATCGAAGCGGTCGAGATTCCAGGCGAGGTCAAGGAAGAAACTGATAGGAAATTCCATCGGTTTGAGGTCGCCTACGTTGACCACCCAGATTTTATCTACCCCGTGCCGGTAAGCGAGGCTCATCTGCTCAAAGGTACGTTCGTTTTGCGTAACATTAATCCATTTGTAATTGCGCGGACCTCCCACGTAATCGAAATGGTAGTAGATGCCGTAACCACCTTTGCGTTTAGGCGCATTGATGTCGGGTAGTTTGCGGACGTTGCCCCAGTTGTCATCGCAAAGCAACAGGGTAACGTCGTCGGGAACGCGCATGCCCTTGTCGTAGTAGTCCTGCACTTCCTTGTAGAGCGCCCATGCCTGCGGGCGTTCTTCAGCTTTCTTGCCGGTCACTTTGGCGATGATGCCGCGCTGGTCTTTGATGATGCGCTGTAGCAGGGCGATGTTGGCGCCTTCGCTCATCGGCTCGTCGCCGTCGCCGCGCATACCGACGGTTACGACGGTTTCAAAATCTTTCATCCGCTCCATGCCGCCGCGCCAGAATTCCCGTAGTTCGTTGGGGTTCTTTTCGTAGTCCCATGCACCTTTGCCGAGGTGATTCCATTCTGCGTGGGCGCGTCCCATCGGTTCGTGGTGCGAGGTGCCGAGCACAATGCCCATTTCGTCTGCCAGCGCGCCGCTGATGGGATCGTCGTAGTACAGCGCGTTGCCCCACATGGCAGGCCAGAGGAAGTTGCCTTTCAGCCGGAGAATCAGCTCGAACATATGCTCGTACATCTTCGAGTTGACGCCGCCAAACTTCTCCACGCACCAGCCTTTGAAAGCAGGCGATTCGTCGTTAATAAAAATGCCGCGGTAGCGAACGGTCGGTTCGCCGTTGGTATATTTCCCGCCATTGATAACAACGGTATTTTGTTTTCGTACCGGAACATCCGCCCACCAATACCACGGGGATACGCCTATTTTTTCGGAAATATCGTAAATGCCATAGATTGTTCCCCGCTTGTCGCTGCCTGCGACTACCAGATTTCCATCTATCGCCTGAATGATGAACGATTCCCATTTCCCCTGAATTTCGGAAACATCCAATTTCTTTTCGGAAACGAGTTTGTCAATTATTTTGCTTTTGCCAACAGTACCGACAAGGATGGCTCCATCGGCAAAAGCAGAACTTTCAAAAACCTGCGCTGCCGTTCCCGTAACTTTCCGAACATCGTCGCCCAAGTCGTTTGCAGCGCGAATAACGCCTTTCCAGTCGGCTGCATCTACATAAATTGCGTCTGCTTTGCCCTCCTGAAAGATGGGAAAAGTGTTTTGCGGGTAACTCGAAATCGTTACACACAATAAAATAGCCGTAAGGATTATTAAATTCTTGTTCACCATAATTTATAAATGATTTTTTGTTTGAATTTCTACTATATATGGTTTTTCTGCTCCTTCCATTTGTACATTAACCAGCATTTTGCCTGCTTTGCGTGTGGACTGTACAATTATCAGCGCTTTTCCCCAAGAGGTTTTGAGCGTGTTTCCCGAGAATGATTTCTCGCGACGCAAATTGCCGTTGTCAATGCCGAGCAGTTTGCCTTCGCCTTCTACTGTAACGGTCAACTTTTTATCATCGGTTTGAACAGGATTCTCGTTTTCGTCGTACAGTTCGACTGTAATGAACGACAAGTCCTGTCCATCGGCTTTTATTTCAGTGCGGTCGGCTTTGAGTTCCGCCTGTTGCGTTTGTTTGGAAGTGACCAGCTGATAAGTCGCAACGTCCCTGTTTCCATTATAGCCTTTGGCAACAAGTTTACCCGGACGGTAGGGCAAATACCAGACAATAGTATTGTTCGTAAAATCAGCCGTTTTTGCTTTTCCCATCAGTTTATCGTCGAAATAGAGTTCTACGCTTTCACAGTTGGTTGTGGTGCGAATTTCCATTATTAAACCGAGATAATTCTGCGGGAAATTCCAGTGAGCCGCCAGTTTGGGCCATTGCCAGAGGTCGCGTCCGTGTTCAATATCCAGTGACTGGTCGGCAACGGCAATACGAACCGTCGGC
The DNA here is from genome assembly GCA_031263685.1 of Dysgonamonadaceae bacterium. Lineage (GTDB taxonomy): Bacteria > Bacteroidota > Bacteroidia > Bacteroidales > Azobacteroidaceae > JAISFI01. The sequence continues at coordinate 13,872 of JAISFI010000286.1, forward strand.
TCTTCGTTCCATTTGGCGCGGTGATAGGCGGCGCGGGGTTTCTCAAACATACAAACGTCGAACAGTCCGTTAGGCCAACCTTTGCCGGGGTATCCTGCTTCGCCCAGATAATCGACTCCTGACCATATAAAGCCACCGGCAATAAAATCATTTTCTTCTATAATCTGCCAAGGGTTGAGCGGCGTATAGCTGCGAATATTGCCTTCCTCGCCCCTGAAGTAGGGCAGTTCTTCGCTTACCAAACAAATCCTCTCCGGAAATTTCTTCTTGTCGGAAAGCATACGTGCCTCCAAATAATTGTACCCAATTACATCGGTTACTCCTGCAAACTTTTCGTTATGTCCATTCTGTGCAGCCAACATCACTGGACGTGTCGGCTCTAACTGATGAACATAATCCTGCAACATCCGGGCGCGTCCCACGCCTTCATTTTCGCTCCACGCTTCCTGCAATTCGTTCCCGATACTCCAGAGAACAATGGATGGGTGATTGCGGTCGCGCAAAATCATATCCGACAAATCCTTCTGCCACCACTCGTCAAAGTATTTTGCGTAATAACCCGATTTCCATTTGTCAAACGCTTCGTCAATGACAATGAAACCCATCCGGTCGCACATATCCAAAAATTCGGCGGAAAACGGATTATGAGCGCAGCGGATGGCATTGCAGCCATATTCTTTCAATATCTCCAGGCGGCGTTCGTTCGCCCGGTCGGGGATGGCGACGCCCAACGCTCCTGCATCTTCGTGCAGACACATTCCTTTCAGTTTTATGTGTTTCCCGTTCAGGAAGAAACCCTTGTCTTTGTCGAATTTAAAAGTGCGGACGCCAAACGAAGTAGTATATACGTCTATGGTTTTATTTCCCGATTTCACGGTCGTTTCCATTTGATACATTGCAGGATTTTCTATCGACCACAGTTTGGGGCTGTTCAAAGTGAAGTTCTGCTTTAAATCCACAGCCGTTTCCGGGGCGATTTTTATTTTTTCCTGCCTGCTTTGAGCCACCTGTTTTCCCGAAGCGTCAATGACACGCTGCGATACGGTTACCGTATGCTCTTCACCGGTTTCATTTGAAACAGCGGTGATCATTTGTATCTCCGCTTTTGTAGAATCAACCGAAGGAGTTGTGATATAAACGCCATAAGTATTTATATGCACAGGATTGACAATTTGCAGCCATACATGGCGGTAGATACCGGCTCCGGCATACCAGCGCGGCCTTCCGCCGGTAGTATTGGCGCGGACAGCTATTGTATTGCTGCCGCCAAAATTGATGTAAGGCGTTAAATCATATTCAATGCTGCAAAAACCATAAGGGCGAAAACCTAAATGTTTGCCGTTGATATACACGTCGCTTTGAAAGGAAATGCCGCCAAAAAGGATGAAAATCTGTTTTCCGCGATAAGCAGCCGGGATTTTGAATGTTTTGCGATACCATCCAATGCCTTCGGGCAAATACGCTGCCGAACCGTCTCCTTTGCGGTCAAATTCCTGCTTGATATTCCAGTCGTGAGGCAACTGAACGTCCTGCCAGCCGGTATCATCCTGTTGCGTTTTTGCAAAATCAGGATGATCGCCTGACCGGAACTTCCAATCGAAATCAAAATTGTCCTTTATCCGAATGTCTTTCTGCGCTGAAAGATTCAGTGAGAACAGCAGCGCGGCCAGTAAAAACAACACCGTGAGTTGTTTCGCCGGAATGTCTGAATGTTGTGAAATGTTTGTTTTTGTATTCATTTTATTTTAGGGATAAAAAAATTATAACATGTGACGGTTTGAATTTAGGCTTGAAAAGCCGTATTTTCATAACCGTCCGTATACGTTACCGCCTTCGAGGTCGTAGAACGGACTGTCTTTGATTTCGTCAAACACGTAGCTGATGATTTCCCAGTTCACAAGGTCTTTTGATTTCATAATCGGCGCTCCGGGCATGAGGTGCATGGTAGTGCTTATCATATAAAAATCGCTGCCCACGCGGATAACGTCAGGGTCGGGGACATCGGCACAGATAACGGGGTTGGTGAATCGGTTGTCTGCCTGCAATGATTGGGCTGCTGTATTGCCGACAAGCCATAACGCCGACATTAGAAATACTGAAATACTCGCCTGGCGCAAGGCTCGGCGCAGGCTCTGTCTGTGTCGGGCTAAACGCAAGCCTCCGGCTTGCGTTGTTTTGTTTTGTTCGATTATTTTATATTCTGCACTCATATTTTTGATTCAATTTGTTGTTAATGTCGTTGCTCCGTTTGCCATTCACCGTTCATTGTTCACTGTTCAACAACTTGTTCGTCGCATTCACTAAGTAGATGTAGTTCGGTGCAAGCGGAATGACATATTCGTTTTCGCCCCAGTGAAACGGGTAGTCGTCCCTGTTTTCGGGATAGTCGGGTTTCAGGATGCGTACTCCCGGCACAATGCCACCCGGTATAAACGTAAAGTCCGCGCGGTTGTTACCGTAGGCGATTTTTTTTGGCTGTGCGCCGACGCCCGAAACAAACGACAGGTTATGCGCCGGATGACATCCGTAGAGGTAGTTCAACGCCCTGTAGATGTATTCGGGATTGATGGCGTCGGGGAAGAGGCGGTACAGTCGGTAATTGACGTTTGCCGCACTTATAATACTGCCGTTTGCCGCCCATCCGGCCGGACTTATCATTACGCCGAAGGGGTTCAGCGAGTCGACGGCAGCCAGGCGTTCGCTGTAGGCTTTTACCGCCGGTTCGAGTTTCGCTTTCAGTGCATCGCCCATGTATGGCGCTATTTGCGTCAGTAAAAACAGGTTGCGTTCGATGTCCGTTTCAAGTTCGGGCAGTATTTCGTCGATACGCGCCTTGTATGCCGCATTGTCTGTTGTCCGCCAAAGTTCAAAAGCGGCAAGCAGTTCGGTTTGCACGCCGAACCCGCGGACAAAGAAGGGTTGGTTCGCTTCCGGTTCCAACGGGCGACTGTGTTCGTCTTTCCAGATATATTGCGCCACGTCAAGACATTCTGTCGCAAAGGCAGGGTTGTAATCCTTCAATACGCGGGCGGCTGCGGCTAAGGAAATAGCAGTATTGTAATTCAGATAGGCCGAGCGGTTGGTGAAGGCCCAGCGGTCGTCGGGCGTTCCGCTGGTGCGTCCATCGGTTTGCAAGCTGTCTAAGCGCGGGTTGTACACCAGGTTGTCGGTTTTCGTTACGGCGTCGCCGAGGTGCCGGTACTGGTAGAGGTGCGATTCGTTGATGCCGGCTATGGCATAGCCTATGGCTTTTACCTGCGCTACCAGTTGGAGTGCGCCGTGTTCAATTTGCTGGAGTATGTCAGGTTTGCCGTCGGGGACGTGTATATCGACATAGCGCGTCTTCTGGTTGATTGTTGTTTCGTCGTGGTCGATGCCGAAGGTTTCGTACACATTGACCAGCGACTGTACGGTGTTTTGCTGCGAGGGCGTTTGTATGTCGAAATCGCCTGCATCGAACCAGCCGCCGACGTTCAAACCCGGAATGTGCTGCAATGGTTTGTATTTGTTGCCGGTAGTGCTGCCCTGTCGCCAGCCGTCCCAGTGTACACGGTTGAGCGGGGCTTGCAGGGCGTCGTCGAGGTGCGGCGCGCCGTGCCATACGCGATAGGCTTCGCGTACAAACATGTGATCCATCTGCACGGGCATAAACACGTCGAGTGTAGGAAACCATGCCTTTTCAAACACATCTGCGGCTATCGGGAACGGCGCAGTGCGCTGCTTTCCGTATTCAAGTTCGTAAATGCCAGGCTCTTTTACCTCCGAAAAGTCGAATTGCAGGTAGTTATACCGTAAATATCTTCCCCATACTTTCGGTGTTCTCGAAAGCGCTTTTGTGCGGCTGCCGTCGTGGTTGATTTTCCACAGGGACACGCTCGAAAGCGGCTTGTCGTTCCTGTCGAGTTCAACGACGGCGAGTTTTGCCTGCGCGGGATGATAGCCCACTTGCGAATACGAAATCACGGGCGTACGTATCCAGTCGGCAACCGACTCGCCGGTGATAACCCATTCGACTATTTTCCCGGTTTTATCTGCCGGCAGCAGCGTGCGGAGGACGAACGTTCCATTTTGCTGTTTGTTGCGTCCGTCGAACAGCATCAAATCGTCGCCTTCAACAAGGCGGATGGACAGGTGTTTATATGGATCGTCGGGCGCTATTTCTATTGCTTTACCTGTTGTCATGGGCGTCGGCTCTACCTGTCCGTTGATGACCGTCATGACGTCGGCCGGCGAGATGGGGAAAAGACCGTATTTGTTGCCCATAACGTAGGACATTCCCCAGAACACCGGCGGGAACAGTTCAATGTTTAATCCGGCTACGCCTTTCAGCGCCTCGGGCAGGGGTTTGTCCGTGTTCACGCTGAGATGTAATCCGTCGCCTTTCGCTTCGGCTACGAGGGTGTACGGGAAATCGTAGGCCGTGAAGTTCATAGTTACCTCAATGCGCCGGTTTTCCCTGTCTACTTTCCTGTTCGTGAATTTGGCGATAGGGTCCCATTGTCCGGGCGTAGGGTTCAGGCGCACGTCGCCGTTAGTGGCGGTGCGGACGCCGTGGTGAATGATTTCCACCGCGCTGATTTTCGAATCGTCGAACAGGTTGTCGTACATATTGCTGAAGATAAGAATATTGAATCCATGCTTTTCAAAGTACAACGAATCGTTGAGCGTTAACGCTTGTGGTGCGCCTGCACCGTTTTGGCAGTTCGACAGCCACAAGCCGCTTGTTACAATCGCAAGAGCGATGATGAATAGTTTAAAATGCTTCATATTGTTTTATTTTAAAACTTTATAATAACAGGATATTTCCTTTCATGATTGTATGATATGTCTGTTCAATGCAACAGACCAGCTCCTGCCACAGGGATTTTTTTGATAAACTTCTTCTTGCTTCCATTGTAAATAACCTGTTATCCGAAAATTATTCCGGTTTGTCGCCGGCCGGTTTCGACGTTTTGGCATGTCCTCTGCGGACGGCAAGCGTCTGTCTGAACTGGGCAATCATCCCGTTCATGGCCTCGACGAAGCGGACGATGTTTTCGTCGGTCACTTCCCGAACCACGAAGGAAGCGTTAAGATACTCAATCATTTTGTTGTATGCCGCATCTGTATTTTTGCGCACCTGCAGCATGTCGTAGTGTGTTTTGCTGCCGGTTTGCTGCCAGCGCCGGCGCAGAAGGGATTCTACTTCTTCGTTGGCGGCGGACAGGTTCTTCACCCAGAGGGCAGTGTCCGGAAGTCCGGAGAGGCTTGCCTCCATGTTAAGGTCCTGCACGAGGTTGACAATCGTGGCATATTCCTGTTCATAGGGCAGGGAACGCACGTCGCCATAGCGATCGAGAATCGCCTTAAGCGTCTGGTCGATCTTTGCCGTGAGCGGGTCGGGGCTGTAGAGACCGGATTCGATGTGCAGTACCAGTCCGCGGTAGATGCCATCGCGCCGGATGTCGGCCTCGGAAATCTCGTCGGTCAGCGTACTTTTGGAAGCCGGCTCAAGCGCCGCGTCTTCTTCGGTAAGACAGATCTCGAAGTCACTGTATAACGGCTCTATACCGAGCGTCGAGGCCGACACGTCCTGTATATTCGATTTCGTACCGAGCATATAGGCAAAATGCTCTTCATTTCTCATTTGAGTGATTGAAACTTTGTTAATCTTCATAATTGTCGTTTTTTAATGTTGAATTAATTATCAATAAATTTACATGAAATATTTTAAATTGCGCATGAATGGAAAAAAATACTCTTTCGGAACGTGCAATTGCTTTGAAAGCCCGAACGGGTTTCCGTTTGGGGCATCAAATCCCTCTAATAGCCTGAACGGATTTCCGTTCGAGTCATCAAACTGCATTGAAAGGTTGAACAGACTTCCGTTCAGGTCATCAAAGCCCTTTGGAGGTATGAACGGATTTCCGTTCGGGTTATCCAAGGCCCTGGACGACATAAACCGACTCCAGGTTGCATTTTTTGAATGGGAATGTTGTGAAATGTTCTTTTTTGTATTCATTTTATTTTAAATCATTTGCACTAACTCTAATGGATGTAATGCCGTTTGTTGAAATCAGAGCGTAAACTCCGTTGCCTATATTAAACATTCCGGTTATTACGCTCTGATATTCTTATTCTACATAGTTTCGTTATTCCTGTTTTAAGCCATCAACAATACCAATATAAATCTCCGTACGGTTATTATTTACATTCCATGGGCAAACAACATCGCCATCTTTGGTTTCCGACATTTGCGCAAACGAAATTCCGTATTGTTTTTCTTTTGCTATGACGCTGAAATACTTTTTGAAGACAAATGTGTAATAACCGGCAGCAAGCAAGCGGTCGTCGGCAGTAACTTCAGCTGCCTTCAACACGGTGCCTCCGGCATTTGAAACGCTCATTTGCAGGTCGGAAATGCGAATCTGTTTACCGCTTGCCGCAAGTTTCTCCAGCAAGTGACCGACGGTTGCCTCATTCGTTTGTTGCTGTGCCTGATTTTTTGAATAATTCAGATGCAGGAGAACATTGATGCCATTGATTTTGGTAACGTTATCCGCCTCCCACGCAGCAATCAGCGCGATAAGGTCTTCGGCTTTTTGTGCCGAATTGTCGTCTAATTCAAATGTAGCACTTACAAAAAGTTCAAGAGCTGTTGTGGAATTTTCGCGAGCGATTTTCACTGCTGTACGAGCATAATCGGGGTCGCCCAGATAATCTTTCCAGTAGAAAGTATTTGCACCGTCAGCATTAGAGTTGAGCGGTTCGCTAACAATGTTCCACGCTTTTACAGATTCGCTGCCGGCATTCAGCATCCCGCCAATCCATTTTGTAAGTTCGGCAGTGAGAATGTCTTTTTTCTCTTCTGCTGTTTTTTCAATAATTATATCTTCGGCTTTCCAAATCAGCGTGATATTGTCGATATAATAATCGCCGGCGCCGGTTCCCGAACCGGTTGCCAATTCAAAGCTTGTCAACTGCTTTTCCTCATCGGTCAATTCAAAATCGGCCAGATTCATGGCTATCATTCCACGTCCCCACCGGCCGTCGCCGCAGCCGTAACCGGAGGGCGAATTATAGGTTTTTTCTCTTCCGTTGATGCGGAGCCGCATGCCGCTGCCATACAAGCCGGTCGAGCCGGTGCCTCTGAAGTCCATCGAAACGGTTGTGCAATTACCTAATTTCTGACCGGACGGCAAGGTTACTTGAAATTTCGGGTAGGAATAGTTGGCGGCATTGCCTGTTTCGCCGACGTGAAGCACTTTTCCGCTCACACCGTCAGGGTCTTGCTCTACTTTTGCAACGCTGTTGCCGGTCATGGGATATTCCTTGCTCAGGGCGTCACTTTCGAAATCAATAACGGTCTTACCGGAAGCAACTTTTTCGTACGCCATTTTGATATTATCAATAAAATAGTTGCCGGCGCCGGTTCCGGAACCCAAGTAGAGGGTAAATGCGGCGCTTTGTTTTTCTTCGTCTGTAAGGGGAATGGTAGCTATTTCCATAACAATCATTCCACGTCCCCATACATCGCCGCTGCAACCATAGCCCGAAGGACTTTGGTAGCCGCTGCCTGTTTTGCCGTTGATAGCCATTACCATTCCACTACCATACAGACCCGACGAGCCACCGCCGCGAAAATCAATTGATACAGTGGTATAATCGCCAAGCACACGACCTTCGGGCAATGTTATTTCAAACTGCGGATAAGAGCGGTTAGCAGGAGTTTCGGCGGAACCGACGCGAAGCACGTGACCACTCTGTCCATCGGGGTCTTCTTCTACAGTTGAAGCGCTGTTGCCAGTCATAGAATAGATTGTACCCAGCGCATCATCTTCAAAATCTTTCACTGTTGTTACGCCGCTTTCAGGAACTATCGGAATAACAATCGGTGCAATAAGTCCGTTCAGGTATTCGGCGCGCTGTTCCGTGTTCGCCAGCAAAGCACCGCCGTAGAGCATGAGACCGGCTGCGCCGGTTTCTTCGACGAGTGTTTGTAAAGTTGAAAAATCCGGATCGCCGATTTCGTTGGTAACGGAAACGGGAGTGAAGGAGTTGCCGATTTCCAATGCTTGAAAATTGGTGCAGAGCATACTGTATGGCAGTTCTTTTGCGAGAAAATCGCTTGGGGAGAGATACGCTCCCAACTGAAAAGGCGCTGCAGTCTGATCGGCCGCATACTTTTTCAGCATATCAAAACTGTTCAAATACTCGCTTGCTGCTACCTCTTCGGGTTTGGCCGGATTGAGATTGCAATCGTATTCATCTATGCAGGAAACCGAGACAATTGCCAGTATCGTTACGCATATCAGTTTATTAATATATTTCATATTCGTTTGCTTTTTTAAAGTTTATACTGTTAACGTTTTTCTACTTCAAAGACACCCGCTCCATAAACGCCGCGTTCACGAAGCACCAGTGTGTCTTTTGTAACATATTTCATATTTTGATGGATGAAATCGACGGTATAATCCAGATACAAAGCATTACGGTCTTTGCCGCCCAAGCTGTTCTTTTCGCCTTTCGAAACAAATTTGCCCGTGCCTGAAATCGTGAAATTAGTCGAGGGGCTTTCGACGGTGCAAGTTCCGTCGTCGGCAAACTTCAACCGCAGATTGTAGGGTACGTTTGTTCCCGACGCATCTTTGGCGGTCAGAGCCAAGGTTGCTTCTTTCAGTTGGTTGGTCGTAATATTCACAACTTCGTCGTTTTCTACGTAGGGTGCATGACGGCTTACGGTTTGCGTGCTTGCATCGGATAGGGTTTTCGTGTCTGTGCCTCTGCGCAGATAGGTTCCGTGCCAGGGATTGACGTATTTTACACCGTAAAGTACATAGTCCTTGGGCAGCACGCTCCAGTCCGAAGTTACAAAACGGTCGGCATTGGCATCATACGCTTGGCCATGCAAAATGGAATCAACACCTTGCGCACCGGTCATCACTATTGGGATAACGTAGTTGCTTGCCAAAGCTTTTGCATCTTCGAAAAACGCATCGGTCAGCTGTACTTCTACGCCGCCCTGAATGTTGCCCGAAGTGATTTCAATACGGTTGGCGGCCAATTGATAGTAGTTGGCGGGCATTGGCAGCACCGGTGTGTTGGCGCTTTTGAAGTAGAGATTGTCGCACAATGAATTATCGACGGTAATATCAATTGTCCGCGTTTTGGTGTTGGTGTAAGCGCCACCCATCACGGCCTTGATAGTTACTTTGTGCTGATTGTCCATCGAATTATCCACAATATCGTCTTCGCCCAGTTCCAATATGCGCAGTGCATATTGATTGGCGAAATAGACGGTCTGGTAATCGAAATCGGGAAATTCCTGTTCTTGATTGGCGCAAGCTGAAAATATCAGAAGCGATACTGCCAAACCAAAATATATTTTCTTACTTTTCATATTTACTTAATTATTAATAATTTGTTATTGCTGTTATTTCCATCCCCGGTTTTGCAACAGGTTGCTGTATTTCAATGTTTCGGAATACGGAATAGGCGGATAAATCATATACTCTTCAAAAGCGCGTTTTTCTACCTCAAACTCTTCGTAAGTACCATCGGTTTTCCAATTGACACCCATCGCTGCTTCACTCAGATTTTCTTTCCATCGACGTAAATCCCAAAAACGAAATCCTTCAAAACAAAGTTCCAGACGACGTTCGTTACGAATCAGTTCACGCATCCGGTTCGGGTCTCCCTTGCAAGATTCAAGATACGGATCGGCGCTGCCGCCTACGCCTGCGCGCTGCCGGATGGCCTTGATAACATCGTAAGCGGAATACGAATGACTGCCTGTTCCGGTCGGTCCCCACGCTTCATTGGCTGCTTCTGCGTAATTGAGAAACATTTCCGTATAACGGACGCGAGGCGTATAGTGTGGCTGCATCGTAGTGGCAGAAGGATTACAGTTTATGTCCATACGCAAGCGTTTTTTCATGTAATATCCCGTACGGGTCGAGGTTTCTTTTATGTTGATACCGTCGTCGGCACCCGATTGGCTACCGGTGTAAATAGTAGCGCCGCCACTGCCGATACCTGTGCTGCCATTGTAAATGATGTACTGCGCTAAACGCGGGTCTCGGTTGGCATAAGGATTAGAGGCGTCGTATCCGCTGTTGGCTGCGTCGGTAACAGGATAACCGTTCTTCATCGGAAAAGCGTTTACCAGATTTTGCGTGGGATTCATATATCCCGTACCAAAAATGGAAGGCGGATAGTTGGCGGCTTCCTGTGCGTTGTCGCTGGCTGCTAAGTTCATTCGCCAGATCATTTCCGGTGAGTTGATACCTTCTTTCAATCCACTTATTTCGTCGGTATTACAATAGAAAGTCCATCCGTTGGAGGCCAATCCCGAAAGGCCGCCTTTATAATCTATTAAAGCGGCGGCATAGTCAGCAGCATCTGCCCAAGTGGTAGTATTGGTAGCATCCTGAAATGCAGGGCTTGCTGCCAACAACGCCGTTTTTGCACGATATGATCGAGCAATCAAGCCGTTGAACAATTGACGTGCAGCCGAACCCATCACACGGTTGTACTTATACGATTCCGTAGTTTCCTGAAACTTCGCAGGCACGTTGCCTTCCGTTACATCTTCGTATTCCAAAGGCAAATATTCTTCCGCTATGTCGAGGTCTCTGTAAATCTGCTGCACGCAATCTTCAAACGAAGCGCGCGGTTGATTGAAATCCGCCAACGCATCCTGATATTCTGTCAGGATAGGCACACCGAGCAACTGTCCGTTTTCAGCAATGCCTGCATGTGCGCGAAGCAGGTAGTACATAAACAAGGCGCGCATTCCATACGCTTCGCCTTTCATACGGCGGTTGAACAGCGCAACGACTTCTTCATCTTCAGCCCAATTTACTTTGTCGGCATTTTCCAGAAACAGATTGATGTACTGTATCGAACTGAATGAATTGGTCCATTGATTGAGGGGGCTGTAAGACGAAGCCGTCCACGAGCCGGTAGCCATTTGCAGAAAACTGTGTGTCTTCTGATTGGTTACGGCATCATCGGTAGCATATTCGCTGTTGTCGTAATAAGACGGGATACAACGATACACATTGACAAGAAAACCCTGTGCGTAAGAGGCATCGGTGTACATTTGCTCTACGTCTTTGAAGTTTTCGATAGCCGGCTCAAATAAGTCTTCGCAGGACGAAAGCATCAATACGCCTGCTACAAAAAGCAATATTTTATTTTTCATATAAGTTCTCATTGCAATAATTATTAAAAATCAATTTTAAATCCAAGATTATAGAAACGGCACTGCGGACGGCTTCCGATATTGGTTTCCATCAAATCGCTCTCTTTTGAAAGAACAAGCAGATTATCGCCGTTGCAATATACGCTCAATCCTTTGATGAAAGAGTTTTTGAACATACTTGCCGGACAATCGTAAGTCAGTTGGACTTTTGCCAGGTTGAAACGATTTTTCTTGTACATCCAGAAAGTAGAGTTTCGATAGTTATTGTCGCCATTGGTTGTTGTCAGGCGAGGATAAGTCGCTGTTGCACGGGTATCAACCATTTCGCCCGTAACAGGGTCGGTATAATACGCCCAGCGTCCCCAAACAACATCCGAGAATTTGCTCGTTCCTCTGTTCCAATGGTACGAACTGTTTTTGAAAGCGATTGCGCCGGTTTGTCCCGCTCCCATTGCAAACAGTGTGAAGTTCTTCCATTTCAACGTCAGATTTACGCCAAAGCTGAAAGGCGATACACTGTTGCCGCTGTGTCCCAAATCAATTTGGTCGTTGCTGTCAACCACACCATCTTCGTTAATGTCTTTGTACTTCAAATCGCCCGGCTTTACCGTACCGAAGGTTTGACGTGGCGAGACATCAATATCGTTTTGGTCTTGAAAAAAACCTTCGCAAACATAACCGTAAGTGGCATCTATCGCGCGGCCTGCACGATACTGATAATCGTATTCGTACACTTCGTCGCGGCGGGTGGCTTCGGAAGCAAAGTACATTCCCGAAAAACCTAAGGTGGCATCTACTTCGCCAAATTTCTTATTGAAATTAACTGCAAAATCAACGCCTGTACGCCTGTCGTTGTTATAATTCAGGTAAGGCAGGAAAGAGAGGTCTGTACCCAAATCGAAGTACGACGGATAAATGGTTGCTGCACCCTGTGTTAAAAGTCCTTTGGTATCCTGTACAAAATAGTTGACGTTCAATGTTACTAATTTACTGAACAAAGAAGCGTCCAAGCCCACGCGAAACTCTTCCCGCGTAATAAAACTCATTTCGGGATTGTCGCCACGTTTGGAGCCGGTAGTATTGCCGCCGGCCGAACTGTCGTGCCACTGATACCAACCGCCATTATTCACAAAGTAACCTTTGTACATATAATAATCGGAAATATCCAGGTCTTGATGCAAGTTTGCATACGAAGCGGCAAGTTTCAAATCGTTGACAAAAGAGATATTATCTTTGAAGAAATTTTCGTTACTGATCCGCCAACCCAATGAAACCGATGGCGACAGTGCATTGCGTCTACCTTCGGGCAATTTGGCCGAATGTATCAGTGCACCGCTGAAATCGAAGTAATACTTGTGAGCGTAATTGTAGGCAGCCCGCAAGCCCAAGTTTACATTACTTGTACGGTGATAAGCGCTGCTTTCGTGGTCAGCGTCGGCAGTGTTCTGAACTTGATAGCCCCAACCGAGTAAAGTAACAGCAACATTGTGATAACCGACAAAACTGCGGTTGTAATCGAATTGTGCACGGAACGACATTGTTTGGTCATAACGTGACGTGCCAACATATTCGCTTGCCGATTTTTTATCATCGTTGTATTTGGTTAAAGCAGTAATCACATCTTTACCGTTTACATTACTCCATGTGGGTTCGTAAACAGCATAATCCTCTTTCCATGCCTCCGAATAGTAGGCGTTGTAATCCATACTGTAAGCGGTTTTGAACGAAAGCCCCTGCAAAATCATACCCAAATCGGCAGTCAAGCCCACATCGAACATAAACAGGCGCGCTTTTTCTTTTACATAACCCGCTGCCAGCATATCGGCAAAGGCGTTGGTAAGGTCGGTAGAAGTGCCACCCAACAAATACTTGCCGTCAATCAGATGGCTACTGTTGGCGACATAATTCTGCATCGAACCGACTAAGGGATCTAACTGATCAACCGGAATTAACGGAGAGAACCAGTTGGGACGCAACGTGGCTGCCGTTCCCCAGAAATCGCCTCTGCCGGCATAGTTATCGGTTAAAATGACCGCAGTATTGGTTGTCGCTTTTAGCCAGTCGGTCAGTTGCATATCCACATTTCCTCTTACATTCAGTTGCATATCATTATTATTTTTCGTTTCGCCGTATTTCAGCAAATCGTTGTTGTAACTCATACCGAGATTCAGGTAATAGTGAGTGCGGTCGTTGCCGCCGTACACTTCGCCGGTTACATCGGTTTTGTAATATGCCGGTTTTAAATAATCGGAACTGTAAAAATCAATATCAGGATAACGATACGGATTTGTTCCGTTAGCCGTATGATAAATAGTAGCCGCATCGTATCTTCCGGCAATCCCGTCGTTACGGGAAGCCTCGTTATACAGGGCCATATAACAGTCGGCATCCAGATATTTCGGATATACTTTGGGTACATATATGCCGCCATTAGCGCGGAAATCAATCTTCATCGGTTGATTCTTACCTCTCTTTGTCGTGATAAGAATTGCACCTTTGGCAGCTCTGCTTCCGTAAAGTACCACAGCAGAAGCATCTTTGAGGAAAGTTACGGATTCTATTTCCGACGCTTGCACATTGGACGAATTGCGGGGTATGCCATCGACCAAAATTAGCGGCGCTTGTCCCCACAGATTGCCGGTGTAACCGCCTACTAAATTTTCCAAGCCGGAAACACTGCCTGTGAAATAATTTTTTTTCAGCAGTTCGGCAACATTGACCGACGAAACAGCATTTGTTAAATCCTCATCGGCAATTGTTCCAAATGCAACGTTTATTAAACTGTCTTTGTTTTCCTGCGCTTGTATCTCCCCTAAGCCAAGCAGTGACAAGGCAATGAAACTACAGCAAATATTTATGAATTTTCTTTTCATTGTAAACATCTTTATCTATTAATACGTTTGATTACCATCCCGGATTTTGTCCAAATCCTTCATATAAATTCACATCATTTTTAGGAAGTGGAAACCAGTAATGTCTGTCCGTATATTTCCGTTCAAACAACACCGTTTCCCTCAAATTCTTTACTTTTGCATTTTGCGGATTGGTATAATCCATCTGAGCGTCCGCCCGATCGAACTCTATCGCTTTCTTTAGCGTATAGGGAGGATCTATAAAGAGCATCCAGCGGCGCAAGTCGTGGAAACGATGTCCCTCGAAAGCGAGTTCAACCGCACGTTCGCGGCGCACTTCGCTCATAAAATGCTCGGTATTGTCGAGGAATTTGGCAGCCACGTTCCCAACTCCGGCGCGGTTGCGCACTTTATTGACGGCGTCTTCGGCGCTGAGCGAATAACTGCCGGCCTTGCTCTGCGGCGTTCCGTATCCGACGGCTGCGGCCTCGGCATACATCAAGTACACGTCGGCCAAACGCATAAAACTTAATACCAGCACATTGTTGTTCTGATAGGCGCTGCCGTCGTGCATCAGTTGCGGACAGAGTTTTTTGTTCATATAACCCGTCAGGCAATCTTTGGCGTTGCCGCTATAGGTGCGATACTGGCCGCCGGTATAGAGGCTGGCGTATTGCTTGGCCTCGTCCCAGGCACTGTTTTCGCTACACTTCACGCCGTCGAACAGAATGTCGGTATAGAAGCGCGGGTCGCGGTCTTTCCAAGGATATTCGGGGTCGTAGCCTGCCTCGGCGTCTTTTTGGGTAATATCGTTGATGGGATAGCCGGTTTTTGTGCCGTAGAAATCAACATAGTTGGCAGTGGGATAGCATTTGATGCCGGATGCGTTGATGTTCATCGGGCGGAAATCGTTGACCATGTTCCAGCGCCAGCGGTTGTCGTAATTAACCAGATTCTCCATGAAGATAGTTTCTTTCAATCCGGGAATCTTACCGCTCTGGTTGTAGGTGTAAATGAGTTCGGAATATTGGGAAAAGTCTGCCAGTTCGTAGCGTCCCGTCGATTCGGTCAGTTGCAATGCTTGGGCGAAAGCGTCTGCCGCCCGTTTGCAATAGTCGGCGTCGTAGCTCTTGGAACCGCCCGAAGCGTAGTTCATTAGCGGGCTTCCGGCCCAAAGTAAAGTCTTGCCCATATAGGCCAGCGACATGATTTTGTTGGTACGCAGGTTGTTCTTGCCGATGGTTACTTTGCCTACGGCGGTTTCGTCCCAGTTTACCGGAAGCAGTTCTGCCGCTCTTTGGAAATCCGATACCGCCTTATCGGCAGCCTCCTGCCAGCTAAGGCGCGGCAAAGTGGGCGTTACATCCGCAGGAATGGCATAATCGATGTAGGGAAGTCCGCCCCAGTATTGCATCAGCATGAAGTGGAACCACCCCCGGAAGAAGATCAATTGCCCTTCGATGAGGTTTCGTTCTTCGGACGTAGCATCGGTCAGTTTGTCCAAATTGGCCAGCCCGATATTGGCCTTGCGGATGCCGTACCAACTCAACGCCCAAAGATTGGCCTTGTTTTCTTTGGTCTGATTGTTGGGGCTTGCAGTCGATACTTTAGGAAACCCGAAAGTAAAGCCTGCCGTCCATCCCCAGAAATTTCCCTGGTCTATGGCATAAGCAAGCATACGAGTTTCCGTAGATTCCCACCAGTCATCGTCGCCAAAATTAAAGCTACTGTGCGAATCGTGTGAAGAAACGACAGGGATACAATTGTACAATTCCTCAGTAAATCCCTGGAAATTTTTGAAGTTCTTGTAAGCGTCGTCCGGCTCAATGTCGCTTCCAGGCGCCTTGTCCAAATAGTCGGTACAGGAAGTGAATCCTGCTATCAAGAGAGCAGAGAATAATATTATATATTTTTTCATTTTCATGATTCTTTAGAAAGTTATGTCCATACCTAAATTGAAACGCCTTACTGTAGGATAGGCGCCGCCACCCGATCCTCCGCTGAAGTTTGATTCGCGGTCGTCGGGCATCTTGGTCCAAAGGAGCAGATTGTCGCCGTTAAGATAGAGGCGAAAGGCGTTCATACCCGATTTCTTTACCCAGTCATTTTTGAATGTATAAGAAACTTCGGCATTCTTCAAGCGCATGAAAGAACCGTCGTACAGATAGCGTGTACCCGTAGCGCTTTCATCGATCGTAGTGGCCCATCGCGGCATAGGTAGCGTAGCGCTTCCTCCCTTGCTCCAATAATCGCCTTCGGCATAAGCCACATGAGCCGTACTCCGGAATGTGGGGAATGTTACTTCGCGCGTTACATTATTAACACCATAGAACTGTACAAAACAACTAAATCCTTTGTATTCTAAACCTGCCGAGGTATTATAAGTGTTTTGAGGAGTGCCGCCATACTGGTACGGCGCTCTGTCGTAGCTATCAATAATACCGTCTCCATTGAAGTCAATGATGTTATAGTCGCCCGGCAATTTATTTGAATTGCTGGTGCCCCATGTAGTGCTGCCCAATATGTCGTCCCAGCTTTGCAGGTTGCCGTGGTCGATATAAGAGTTGGTCTGACCGATGGCGTGTCCGGCCCTTTTCTGATAGGCAGGCAGCAGTTCGGCATCGTCACGGAAAACAGTTTTGTTTTCGGCGTGGGTCATATTCGCATTTGCCCAAAGGTGTATCCCGTTATCGAATGTGTAATTCAACCGGAGTTCCAATTCATAACCTTTACTGTTTACCTTACCGAGATTGGCGCTTGGGGCTGTCGCTCCGTAATAAGAAGCAATGGCTCGCGAACCTCCCGTCACGATAATATCGGTACGGGTATCGTTGAAAATATCTACCGAGCCGGCTACCAATCCATTGAGGAAAGCATAGTCAATACCGATGTTGCGCTTTTCTACCGTTTCCCATGAAATATCGGGGTTGCCCAAAGAAGATATTCTATAATAAGTATAAGGCGTATTTTCCGGCTTTGTGCTACCCATCAAGGTGTTATCGCCATAAGCCCATTGGTCTTGATAGAGCCAGCGGCCGCTCACATTGTCGTCACCGATTCGTCCCCACGATGCGCGAAACTTGAGCATATCAATGAACAAAAGCGGTTTCATAAACTTTTCTTCGCTGAGCATCCAACCGGCCGAGAATGATGGGAAGAATGCAAAACGGTAGTCGGGACCAAACTTTTCAGAGCCGTTGTAAGCCCCATTTATTTCGGCAAAATATTTCATTGCGTAGTTATATGTGGTACGAAAAACCCAGTCTTCACGATAATGCGGAAAGATGCTGCCGGTTGCATCCTGCTGCCGGCTGAAAAGTCCCAAAGCAGTTACTTCGTGCTTGCCGAATGTGCGTGCATAGTCTAATTGGAATGAATAGTAAATCTTTCGATAAGTGGCGGATATATCTGCGTTTCCGGCCTGATGCGTCCATATTATGCCATCTTGCCAGTCGAGTTGCGTGCCTTGATTGATGGGATGTTCCAGTGCGATGTCGCCGGTGTCAGGATTTACCCACATACGTTGCGCATCGTGATACAAGTCGTTGATACCACGCTCGCGTTCCAGAAATTTATAATCCATTGAAACTCTTCCTTTGAAACTCAAACCTTTCGTAAGCATTTTCAAATCCTGCTCCAACATAAAGTCTGTCGTGATTTTAGTGTTGGATAACTTTTCCTGACCGGCTGTGGCAAATATATACGCCGAGTTGGGCACATCGGCATTTCGCGGCGCATACCATCCCCACATCCCGTTAGAATAAATCGGACGCATAGCATCGGGAGCCGATTTGTAAACAGACGCCCAAGTGCCTGTGTAATCATCTTTATATGACGTTTGATTCCAAGGCACTGTGCGCTGATCATTCGAACCGAACAGGTTTACGCTGAAATTAGTGGTTTTGGTCAGTTGGAAGTCCAGATTGCTGCGAACATTGATACGGTTGTATCCAAATCCCACGTCATATCCCCGTCCGTTTCCAAAACTCTTGAACAGGTCTCCTTCGTTTACCAAATCTACAGCGGCAAAGTATTTTGCCAGCGACGTGCCGCCCGATACGTTTACGCTTGCATTGTATGACATGGCATAGTCTTTAAACATATAATCCTCCCAGTCCACGTTCGGATAACGGTCCCATTCTTCCATATTGGCAGGATAGCGATACTTGTCAATAATCGGTTTGGGTCTGTAATCCATCCAGCCCGACGGATTGATGGATGCTTCGCGTTCTATTGCCTGATTAAGCAATAGGAAAGTATCGTAAGCATCGTACTTTGAGGGCAGTCTGGAAACGGTTTTTGCCGTCATATTAGCCTTTATCTGAATGTTCGCCTTCCCTTCTTTACCGCGTTTGGTAGTAATAAGAATTACGCCATTGGCGCCCTTTACGCCATAAACGGCAGTAGCGGAAGCGTCTTTCAATACCGAAATGTTTTCGACGGATGAAATGTCCACCGAACTCATTTCGCGTTCCACGCCATCGACCAATACCAGCGGGGCGCTACTATTCCACGAACTTTGCGTCCGGATAATGATTTGTGGCTGTTCATCACCCGGCATACCGGTCGAACTGGAAGTAATCACACCTGGCAGATTACCTGTCAGAGCAAGTCCAAGATTGGTCACACCGCCGGCACGCTCCAACACTTTACCCGGTGTCTGCGTAATAGCGCCTACCACGCTTGCCTTCTTCTGTTGTCCGTAACCGACTACCACAACTTCTTCCAATTGTGCATTGTTTTCTTTTAATACAATGTTTAATTCCTCATTGCCTCGCGTCGTCACTTCTTGCGACATCATCCCGATATATGAGATGACTAATGTCTGACTTCCGGCGGGTACTTTCAGCGAGAACCTGCCGTCGATGTCGGTAGCCGTACCGACGGCTTTATTCTCCTTCAGCAGCACCGTTGCGCCGATAACCGGCTCACCCTTGTCGTCTAAAACCATTCCTTTCACTGTTACTCCCTGTTGCGCCGAAACTATCAGGCAACTAAACAGCATCAACAGTAACAGGCAGAATTTTTTCCGAATTAAGCTTTCTGCATTTTTCATACTTTTAGTTGATGTTTATGGTTCAACAATAATTCGCTTTTGTCTGCATGCGCTGTTAAAAACGACAGTGAGCAAACTTTACATAAAAACAAATGTTCAAATACTTTCATTTTACTTCCATTTTTAAATTTGATTTTGATGCAAAATTAGAGGCAATGAATAAGTCAGCCAAGAATGTATGTAACATTTTTGTAATGTTTTTGTATCCTGTCTTTTTGATTTCGTTTCATAAATCTTTCAAAATATTCCACTTTGATTTTTGAGCGGAAAATTCTGATTTTTGAGTGAAAAATATACATTAATTTTTTGCTTGAATGTACGACAAAATTGGCAAAACGTGAGTACGAATTGCATAAAAGTACATCCGAATTTGTTTGAATCTCGACCCCAAAGTTTCAAAACTCTTGTGGAAAGGCCCAGTAATATGTCGTTTCTAACGGAGGCTATCGTTGTGTCTCTGCGGATTTGTTATATAAAAATGAGAATTATCGAAGTGTCATACATCCTTTTTGCTTTCATTTTCTGTTTCTAAGGATTGATTGTGGAAGAACTCTGCGTACTTCGAAGGGGCTACGCCAAACTGCTTTTTAAATACGGTTGCGAAACTTGCCTGATTGTCATAGCCCACCGCATAGCCCACTTGCGCTATGTCCTGCTGCTTGTTGCGCAAGAGTAATGCCGCCTGTTGCAGTCGTATGTTACGTATAAAGGTGGCTACAGGTACGCCTGTCATTTCTTTGAGTTTTCGGTGCAAATGTACACGACTGATACCGGTTTCCTTTGCCAGGAAATCAACATCTAAATCCGTATTGGCAATGTTTTTGTTTATAACTTTCATAATGCGTTCCATCAGCACGTCATTTTTTAACTTCATTTCGACTTTTTCGACCCGGTCTTCCTGTGCCAGCGTTCCCGAAAACTTTCCTTTCAATCTCCGGTTTGCTTTCAGCAGGTTAGCAACTACAGCTTTCAATTCGTCAATGTTAAAAGGTTTATTCAGATAGGCGTCCGCACCGTATTTTATCCCTTTGATGCGATCTTCCGATTCGGTTTTGGAGGTCAGCAATATGATCGGAATATGGCTAACGTTTGTGTTCTTTTTTATCTGTTTAAGCAATGAATACCCACTCATTCCGGGCATAATGACATCCGAAATGACGAGTTGCGGTTTTTCTGCCAGAACAATCTGCCATGCATCGTTGCCGTTATTGCAAGTGCGCACTTTGTAACAGTGCGACAACTCGGCAGATAGATAGGCAAGTATTTCCTCGTCGTCGTCCACGACTAAAATTTTATCCGTTCCGCTTTGACGTTTTGCTTTTTGCCCGTCTATCTGTTCATCGTCGGCAACCGTTGTATTGACAGATGCGGCAACAGTGGAAAGCAACGCCGTTTCCTCTGCAAGTTCGCTCTTTTTCAGGTGCATATTTCCGTAAGGAATCCGTATTGTGAAACAACTGCCTTGTGTATCCTCTCTGTTACACGCCGTAATAACACCGTGATGCAACTTCACAATCAACCGGCATAAATTCAGTCCGATACCGAATCCAATGCCACCCATCGCGCTTTCGGAAGGTGTTGTGTAAAAACGTTCAAATATCTTTTCCAGTTTGTCGGCATCAATGCCGACGCCGGTATCCAAAACCTGAATTTCGATAGAATGGTGCAGGTCACCGATAACATTTTTGTCGGTACGCTCTTGCACCAATACTTTGATAATGCCGCCGTCGGGAGTATATTTCAGTGCATTAGTTATGATATTTATCAGCGCTTTATCGAAATTTTTGGTATCAATCCACGCAGGCATATTTTCAGCCGGCGAATCGAAACAAAGCCGTATTCCGCGCTTTTTTGCCTGATATTCAAACAAGTCCATCAGACCCTTGATATAGGTGATCATATCCACCTCGCAACATTTTATCGACATTCGTCCTTTCTCTATTTTACGCATATCAAGCAACTGGTTAATCAGGTCGATAATCCGGTTGACGTTCTTCTTCATCAAGCGCAACATACGCAAAGTGTCTTCGTCGTATTCCTTTTTCAACATGGCATCCAACGGATTCATAATAAGCGTTATCGGCGAGCGTATTTCGTGCGAGAGATTGACAAAGAGTTTGATTTTTTCCTCGTTCATCTCCTGTTGGTGCTTTCGCTTGATGTTAAAATAGATTTGTAGCAAAACAAAAAGAGCTATAACGATATATAAAATGTACGCCCACACCGATTGCCACCACGGCGGCGAAATGCGTACACTTATTGGCAGAATATCCGAATAAATTCCGTTTCGGCACGCTCTTGCTTCAATAGTAAAATTTCCGGGCGGCAGGTGATTGTAGGTTATTTGATTAATACCCGGGCGAGTAGCGTTCCATCTTTCTTCCTTTCCCTTGAGCCGGTATTCGTAGAAAGTATTTGCCGGGTCGTCGTAGGTGAACGTTGTAAATTCGAGCGTAAACGTGTTGTTGTAGAAAGAGAGTTTTATCTCTTTTGTACTTGCTTGTTTACCATTCAGATAAATGGCAGACAACATAACTTGTTCCGGTTTGCTTGCCGAAAGGCTGTCGGGATGAAAAACGGTTATGCCTTGCGTACCTCCCAAAAAAACAGTTCCGTCGGATGAGATGGCGACTGCTGCATTGCTTGCATATTCGTTGTCAATCATTTCGCGTCCGGTATTGTAAAGATAAAACTTTTTATTGCAAACCTGCAATTTGCTGATACCCTTGAGCGTGGTGCACCAGATATTGCCCTGCTTATCTTCTACCAAAGCGTACACCACATTATTGGACAATCCGTCTTTTTCCTGAAAAATTTCCGTCTCGTTTGTTTGGCGATGAAAACAAACCAGTCCCTGATTTGTCCCTGCCCAGATATTTCCTTCCCTGCCTTCTATCAGGGAATAGGTTACATATTTGTTAATTCCGGGCAGTGAGTAAAGCGTAAACCGACCGGTTTCGGGATTGTAGCAATCTACTCCGTTAAAGTGTCCCAACCACACCAAGCCTTGCGAATCAATTATAAATTTATAAATCCAATCGTTAGATACAGAGTTTCTGGTAAGGTCATTGACAAACTTCTTTATTTCGTGCGTTACGGTATTGTAATGGATGAAACCTCTTCCGAAGTCAGATATGTACAAACTACCGTTTGCGTCTTCCTCAATACATTTGAAATCGGATTTATTCCATTCGGTGCTGAAGTGTTCCGTGATTTTGCCTGTTTTTGTGCTCACCTGAAACAAACCGGAATATTTGCCGCCAAACCACAAATCACCTGTTTTATCCTGCTCAATAGTAGAGAAATTGTGCCTGTTGATGTCCAAATGTTCAACAATATTGCCCTGCCTGTCCATTTTGAAAACACCCTCATTTTCGATACCGCTCCACAAATATCCGTCACGATCTAAAAAGATACTTTGAACCATTCCCGCTTTGGGATACTGCCCAGCAGGGATACTCCATTTTTTGAACGGTGACACTTCATTTGGCAGCATCAGCAAGCCTTTATAGTAACAGCCAAGCCACAAATTGTGATTGCGGTCTTCGTGAATTGCCGTAATCTTTGCCTGTGGTATATTTATATAAGGATTGTTCAGGACTCCGGTATCGAAAGCAGAGACGAAGTATGCCCCGTCCGTACGGTCGCTGATACGTTTAAGTCCTTTGCCATAAGTGGCTAAATAGACCTGCCCTTCGGTTGTATTAATCAATTGACGGGCGGGAATCCAACTTTCGTCGCTGGCGATTGTCCAAAAACTGTCTGTTTGACTGTCGTAGAGATTGACAGCCGTACTGGTAGAAACCAGCAATTGCCCCTGTTTATCTTCAGTCATTCCCGAAATCACCGCGCCACCGGACAGATCGTTGCGTGTAAAGAGTTTGCTTTTGCCGGTGGCGGGATTATACTGTAACAATCCGACCTCGCTAATGCCAAACCACTGTATACCATGGCTATCCTCATATACATAATTGAAAAATTGATAATCTGTTATATGCGGTATGTTCTCAACACGAAATGCCTGTTGCTGCTTCAATTTCACACGATAAATTCCAAATCCCGAAGTGGCAACCCATATTTCGCCCGATCGAAACTGTGCAATTCCGGTAATGTGAGGGATTACACCATCTCCAAACGTTATTTGTTGGAATCCGTCTTCGTCGGGCAAATAATACTGCAAGCCGTTGATACAGCCTACCCAAAGCGTGCCGCTACGGTCGAGCATTAAGCGGCACACCGAGTTGTGCAGCAGCGAAGTGCTGTCGTCAGAGGCGTTGTAATAATGAGCGAACTGAATGCCGTTGAAGCGATTTAACCCATAGTCCGTCCCTATCCAAATATAACCTTCCGTATCCTGGCAGATGGACGTAATCAAGTTACAGGTCAGTTGTCTGGAATCGTAGAAACGGACGTTTGTGGAATACAGATTTCCGCTGACAGCAAGCAGTAACACAAGTAGCAATTTCTTCATATATATATATCATTCGTTTTGAGTTTTAAGGTAATCGCCAATAATATATAGCGGCACATTGGTCATCCAACTTTCTTTTCGATAATTGGAAAGCGATGTACGAATTGCCGTTGGCGGCTGGAATTTTTGACAATATGTTTTCAAACTTTTTGCCTGTAAATTTTCTTCGGCTTTTACTTCTATGGGAACAATCCCGTCTTCTTCGTTTTGAACAACAAAATCAATTTCCAGATGCGAATCGGACGAAAAATAACAAACAGGCATATCTTCAATTAAATAAAGTTGTTGAAATACAAACTGTTCCGTTAATGCGCCCTTGTATTCAGTAAAAAGTGTATCGCCATTGATAATGGTTTTTGCTTTCAGGGCGGACATTGCGCCAAGCAACCCCACATCATTAAAATAGAGTTTGAAAGCTGATAATTCCTGGTAAGCGTTCAGCGGCAATCCGGGTTTTGAAAGATTATAAACTTTATGCAATAAGCCTGCATCGGTTAGCCACTGAATTGCTGTTTCAAAATCCTTTGCCCGCGCACCTTCTCTAACTACACCGTAGATAAATTTTTTGTTTTCTTTTGCCAACTGTGCCGGAATGCTGTTCCATACCATATTTAT